>NZ_CBFFRJ010000165.1:0-9799 GCF_965644225.1 Phytobacter sp. V91
TCTTCTGATTTGTTAGCGCAACCAGTAGATCACACTTCATCGTGCCTTTCACTTTTTCTGGGGATTCCTCAGCCCTGAGGGAGAGGGAGAAAAGGACAGTTCCCTCTCCCTTGAGAGAAGAGCAGGGTGAGGGAAAATGTCTTCAGGCTTATTTCTTCACCGTATCTTCGAGGAAGAAACGGCCAAGCGGGTTCTGGTAGAAGCCGTCGATATTTTTGCGGGTAACGTTGCGATAAGGGCTGTAGTAGAGATCAACCCAGTTCACATCGGCTTTGGCCATTTTTTGCAGATCGATGTACATCTGTTCACGTTTTTTCGGGTCCATCTCCACGCGAGCCGCCGCCACCAGCGCTTTCACCTTGTCATTGTGATAACGCGTCATATAGTTCATGTTCGCATCATGGCCCAGCACGAAGGTGGTTTTCTGATCCGGGTCGAGAATATCGTTGGTCCAGTACATCACCGAGATATCGTATTCACCCGCCACCAGCATGTCCCAGCTCTGGCTGGGATCGACTTTCTGCAGGTTGACCTTCACGCCCGCTTTTGCCAGTTGCTGTTGCAGCAGAATGGCGATTTGCTCATCCACTTCGTCACCGGCGTTAACCACGTAATTCAGCGTTAAATCAGACGCGCCAGCGGCTTTCAGCATCTGTTTGGCTTTCTCAGGATCGTAGGCGCGGCGCAGGTTGTCGCTGTAGTGATACACCGCACCCGCCGGGATATAGGAATTCGCCACCTGGCCGTAGCCAAAGGTCACGGTCTTCACAATCGCATCTTTGTCGATGGCGAAGTCCAGCGCCTGGCGGACTTCCACTTTGCCAAGCGCACCGTGCGAATGGTTGATCAGCAGATGGTCTTCACGGGTTGACGGGTCCAGGTCTACTTTCAGATTGTTGTCTTTTTGCAGGGAGGCAATGCGCGAGAACGGCACCGTCAGTGCGGCATCCAGTTCGCCTGCCTGCACTTTCAGCATACGGGTGTTGTCATCAGGAATGGTTAGCCAGTCCACCTCATCGAGGCTGACGTTCTTCGCCTGCCAGAAGTTCGGGTTCTTCACCAGGACGATTTTCTCGCCGCGCGTCCACTCTTTTACGCTAAACGCACCGGAACCGACCGGTTTTTCAGCAAATGCTTCTTCCCCTTCTGCCTTCAGCGCTTTTTCCGAAATCACCGAGGCATTCGGCAGCGCCAGTTGCGACAGGAACGGCGCAGACGGCGATTTCAGCGTGACCACCAGCGTGCGCGCATCCGGCGCGTCGGCTTTGTCGATAATGCTGTACGAATCGCGCCACAATGACCCTTCATCGTCACGAATACGCAGCAGGCTGAACGCGGCATCACTGGCGCTCAGCGGCGTACCATCGGAGAACTTTGTGTCACGAATTTTAAAGGTATAAACCTTGCCATCCGGGGAAATAGTCCAGCTTTCCGCCACGCCCGGCTCCAGTTTGGTGCCGGTTTTATCCACCCGCACCAGCGGATCAAATACGTTGGAAAACACCCAGTTGTCGGCGTTTTGCGCGGATTTGATCGGGTCGAACGTAGTGCTGTCTTCACGACGGCCAATGGTTAAAACGCCTGCCGCCTGCGCCATTTCGCTGACCACACTGAGTGCCAGGAAAACGCTGGCCGCCAAAAATTTAACATGCCTGTGCTTCATCAAAAGATCTCCGGGTCAAAGGAAAAACAGTCTCATCGCCTGTGTGGGTCAACACACAGGAATATGCGTGATCGGCAATCTGCCGGGTTGGAGGTAATGCGCCAGTGCTACACTGCATCTGCGCATAAGGGCAGCGCGGGTGGAAAGCGCAACCCTGTGGAATGGATAATGGGCTGGGCGGTTCGCCACCAAGCGGCTCTTCGGGCAGTGGTTTATCGGGATCGATTTCCGGGATTGCCGCCACCAGCGCTGCGGTATACGGATGGCGCGGCCGGGTGAACACCGCTTCGGACGGCCCTTCCTCAACAATGCGCCCGAGGTACATCACCGCCACGCGATCGCACAGCCGACGCACAATCGCCAGGTCATGCGCAATAAACAAAATCGCCAGCCCCATCTTTTCGCGCAGTTCCATTAGCAGATTAACCACCTGCCCCTGAATGGAAACGTCCAGCGCCGCCACGCACTCATCGGCGACAATCAACCGGGGTTCGATCGCCAGCGCACGCGCAATACCCGCGCGCTGACACTGCCCGCCGCTAAGCTGTCCGGGTCGGGCACTGGCCTGCTCCGGGCGCAGTCCGACCAGCGTAAGCAGCTCAGCGACCCGCGCATTCACAGCGCTACGCGGCACTTTATGATGCACACGCAGCACTTCTGCGATGCTGTAGCCAATGGTCTGGCGCGGATTAAGCGAGGCGAAAGGATCCTGAAAAATCATCGCCGTTTGCAGGCGTAACCGCGCCACATCGCTCTTCAGCCCATGCGTAATGCGGTGTCCATCGAAACGCACCTCGCCCGCCGTTACCTGCTCAAGCTGCAATAACGCCCGCCCGAGCGTGCTTTTGCCGCTGCCGGATTCACCCACCAGTCCGAGGGTTTCCCCGGCGTGAATTTTCAGCGTGACGTCATTAACCGCATGCACCTTCCGTTTGGCCCCCAGCAGGCCGCCGGAAACCGGAAATGTCACGCTGACGTTGTCCGCCTCTAACAGCGGCCAGTTTGCGGATGTTGTCATGCGCCCTCCCGCAGGCTGAGTGGTTGTAATGCGTGATGGCAGGCTGCGGCATGCGCCAGGGTGTCGCGCCCGCAGCGCAGCGCAGGCTGCTGTTGGCACGCCGCGCTGGCATGTGAGCAACGGGGATGAAAGCGACAGCCCGCCGGGAAATTATCCGCCACCGGCGGCTGACCGCTGATGGTTTGCAGACGCCCCTGACCGCCTTCGCTGCCCGGTTGGCAGTCAATTAACCCTCGGGTATAGGGATGCAGCGGCTGGGCGAGCACATCGCGCTTGCCGCCCACTTCACACAGCCGCCCGCCGTACATCACCGCAATGCGATCGCAGGTTTGCGCCACCACGCCAAGGTCGTGGGTGATCATGATGACCGCCAGCCCAAGCTGCTGACGTAGCTCACTGAGCAGTCGCAGGATCTGCATCTGCACGGTGACGTCCAGCGCCGTGGTCGGCTCGTCGGCGATCAGCAGCGATGGCTCTGGCGCCAGCGCCACGGCGATCATCGCGCGCTGGCGCATGCCGCCTGAAAATTCATGCGGATAGTTGTGAATGCGGTTCTGTGGGTCGGGAATGCCCACCTGACGCAGCAGCTCTTTGGCATCTTCCCGCGCCTGTGCACGGCTGGCGCCAAAATGACGGCGACGGCTCTCGGCAATTTGCTCGCCAATGGTCATCACCGGGTTGAGATGGCTGGCCGGGTTCTGGAAAATCATCCCCATTTCGCGCCCGCGCACCGACGACATTTGCGCTTCGCTGAGCGACAGTAAGTCCCGGCCGCCCAGCCGCACTTCTCCCCCGGTAATCGCCAGTCCCTGCCCCGGCAACAGGCGCATCAATGCCCGGCAGGTCACGGTTTTCCCGGATCCGCTCTCGCCGACCAGGCCGAGCATCTCTCCGGCATTCAATGTAAACGAGACCTTATCCACCAGGGCGATATCCGGATCGCGAGTAATGGTGAGTTCTGAAACGGTCAGCAGTGTCATACGCGCGCCCCCAGTTTATCGCCGAGACCATCGGCCAGCAGGCTAAAGCCCATTGCCATCAGCACAATTGCCAGCCCCGGAAAGGTGGTTATCCACCACGCTGTGGTGATAAAACTCTGCCCTTCCGCCACCATCACGCCCCACTCAGCCGTTGGCGGCTGCACGCCCAGCCCGAGGTAGCTGACCGCCGCGCCATTCAGCAGCACCAGCACGCAGTCAGACATGGAGAACACCAGTGCCCCGGTGATGGCGTTGGGTAACAAATGACGGAAAAGAATGCGCGTGTGGCCGTAGCCGAGGCTGCGCGCTGCAACAATGAAATCCCGCTGTTTCAGCGTCAGCACCTGGGCCCGCACCAGCCGGGCATAAGAGACCCAGCCGACCATCGCCATCGCAATATAGAAGCTAACCAGTCCCGGCCCGAGGATGGCGATGATCGCCAGCATCAATACCAGAAAGGGAAACGCCAGCACGATGTCGATAATCCGCATAATGGCCGCATCCACTACGCCGCCGAGATAGCCGGACAGCGCACCGAGCGTAGTGCCAAGCAGAAACGGAAAGATAACCCCCAGAAAACAGATTTGCAGATCCACCCGCGCGCCCCACAGCACGCGCGAAAAGATATCGCGGCCAAAGTTATCGGTACCGAACAGATGGACGCCACCGGGGGGAAGCAGGCTCGATGCGGCATCCTGGGTTATGGGATCAAAGGGGGCCAGCCACGGCGCAAACAGCGCGATAAACAACCACAGTCCGACAATCACTATCCCTGCACGCAGCGCATGCTGGCGTGGGATCGCCCGGCGGCGTAATCCTGAAATCACATTAAGTGCAGTCATAATTTCACCCTCGGGTCCAGCGCCACGGTCAGTACATCGGCCAGCAGGTTGACGGCGACGGTCGCCAGCGCAAAGACCATCACCACGCCCTGCACCACCATGTAGTCACGGCTAAAAATGGCTTTCACCAGCAACTGACCCAGCCCCGGAATGGCGAACACGCTCTCAATCACCACCGTGCTGCCAATCAGCCAGCCTATATTCACCGCCAGCAGGTTCAGCGTTGGCACCAGGGAGTTGGGCAAGACATGACGCCAGAAAATACGGTTTTCGCGCTGCCCCCGCGCCCTGGCGGCCACCACATAATCACTGCTCATTTCCATCAGCAGGCTGGCCCGCAGGTTGCGAGTCAGGACCGCAGACAGCGCCAGCGCAACCGTCAGACATGGCAGCACCATATGGTGCAACTGGTCAGCAAAATCACTGCCGTAGCCGGAGACAGGGAACCAGCCGAGCACCACACTAAAAATGATGATCATCATGATGCCGAGCCAGAATGCCGGAAAACCGAGCCCGGCCGTGGTGAACAGTCGAATCAGTTGGTCCGCCGCCCGCCCGCGCTGCCGGGCCGCCACTGAGGCCAGCGGAACGGTGAGGGCCACCGCAAGCAGCATGCTGCCCAGCACCAGCCACAACGTCGGTTCCAGTCGCGAGTTAATCAGCTTGAGGGTATCGACGCGGTACACAATCGATTTGCCGAGCTCCCCCTGCAATAAATTGCGCAGAAAGTAGCCGTACTGCACCCATAAAGGTTCATCGAGGCCAAACTGCGCGCGAATACGCGCCAGCGCTGCCGGAGTGCTGCGTACACCCAGCAGAATGCGCGCCGGATCGCCAGGGATCGCCCGCACCATCGCAAAGGTGATGATGCTGATCCCAAGCAGTACGGGCAGCAGTTGCAATGGTCGAAATAACAGAAAACGGTAACGGTGCATGAGCGAACTCCCATGGTGCATACGGTGCTGGAGGGTTAAAAAATCGCTCCGCCGTAGTGCAGTCCTGCGTCATAAATTTGCGCCCGGGAAGAGGCATCGGGCGTTTTCTTTACGCTAACGGCATCGTTCAGGACTGGATAGTTAGCAAAAATACTAGTTTTACCCTTCCCACAGGACGGCACCGGAATTGCATGTTCTGGCGAAGCCACGGAGAAATTGCACAAACCGTGCCCGTGGCGTGGCGCCGTTTATCCGGAGGGAATTCATTATGCGCATTAATATTGAAAGCCCTGGTGTTGCCAACGCCAGCAGGCTTGAAGAGGCGTTTGCCGGACTCTTTGCCCACACGCAGGCGTTAGGTTTCGATGCGGTGATCTACGATTACACGCCGGTTCCGCGCTCTCTGGAGGGCGACCTGATCACGCCGTCACTGCTGGAAATGCGCAATGTGCCAGACGATATGCGCCGGTTATGGTGCGAGCGCGGCTACTACCAGGTTGATCCGGTACAGCACTTCGCGCTGGAGAGCTGCGCGCCCTTTGTCTGGTCTTATCAACGCCCGGACCGCAGCGCCCTGCAGGGTCGGCTGGACGAGAACGCGCAGGAAGTCACGCACTACATGCGTGATAACAACATGCCCTGCGGCGCCACCGTACCGCTGCATTTACCCCACGGCGGCTTTGTCACCCTGACCGGGATTGTGACCGACCAGCGCGAAGAGCGGGACATCAGCGAGACGCTGGCGCAGCTGACGTTTCTGGCCCACCGTTTTCAGGAGTCGGCGTTTCCGCTGTTTGACGCCTCGATGCTCACCTGCCGCCATGTCAAACTGAGCAACCGCGAGCGCGAGTGTCTGGCGTGGTCTGCTGAAGGGCTGACGGCGAAAGAGATTGCCCGCAAGCTGCACCGCTCGGTGGCCACCGTCACCCTGCATCTGAACACGGCGGCGAAAAAGCTCGGCGCGATCAACCGGGTGCAGGCGGTGGTTCGCGCGCTGCACTACCGTTTGCTCGACAGTTAAGAACTAGCATTTTTGCTAGTGTTCAGCGTAAGCCGTGACGTTCTAACCTGAAAACCGGTTCACTTCACAGGGTAAACGTCACTCATGTACACCATTCGAGAAGGCTATGTCCCTTTCCGGGGATATCAGACCTGGTTTCGTATCTGCGGCGATATGCACAACGGCCTGACACCGTTGGTGGTCGCCCACGGTGGCCCCGGCTGCACGCACGATTACGTGGATGCGTTTAAAGATATCGCCGAAACCGGGCGCGCCGTGATCCACTACGATCAGTTGGGTAACGGGCACTCCACCCATCTGCCGGAGAAAAGCCCCGATTTCTGGCAACCTTCACTGTTTCTGGACGAACTGAATCATCTGCTGCAGGCGCTGGAGATTGCCGACAATTACGCGCTGCTGGGGCAATCCTGGGGCGGCATGCTGGCGGCAGAACATGCGGTCACCCAACCGCAGGGGCTGAAAGCGATGATCATCGCCAACTCACCGGCCTCGATGGCGCTGTGGCTGGAAGGGGCAGCGAAATTACGTGCAGAACTTCCCCCGGAGATACAGGCAACCTTGCTGGCCCACGAGACGGCTGGCACGCTGGACAGCGCAGAATATAAAGCCGCAAGCCAGGTTTTTTATCAGCGTCACGTCTGCCGTCTCGATCCCTGGCCGCCGGAAGTACAGCGCACCTTTGACGCGATGGACATCGACCCGACCGTTTATCACGCAATGAACGGGCCGACGGAATTTCACGTTATTGGCAGTATGAAAGAGTGGACGATTATTGACCGCCTGCCCCAGGTGCGCGTGCCGACCTTACTGATCTCCGGACGCTATGACGAAGCCACGCCAGAAGTGGTCCAGCCGTTTAAGGACAAGATTACCGGGGCGCAGTGGGTGATTTTCGAATCCTCAAGCCATATGCCGCATGTCGAAGAACGGGCATTGTGCATGCAGACCGTCAGTGATTTTCTGGCGAAAGCCTGTTGATGTAAGCCCTGACGCACACCAGGTTAATCCTTCTGGCCCTCTGAAGCTCACGTCAGAGGGTCTTTTCGCGGCGGCTATTACTCAGGCTGCCGTTTTCGCCAACGCCAGATTTATCTCCCGCTTTAAACGACTGTCGCTTTGCCTGCTGTTTTCCTCCCCCTTAGACTTCGCTATCATGCTCCCTGCACCTTCATGGAATGAAAATGACATTTTGATCCAGGATTTCATGAGATCCAGTGAGACAACGTAAAACTCAATGACAACAACAAATATCACTCACTCATTAAAAATTAAGAACATGGACATCACACACTGATGAGTACACTAGAGAATTTCGACACCCATACGCCCATGATGCATTGGTGTTTCATCATTGATTAATATAATAAATTTGTGATTATTTAAAATAACCTATAATTCTACCTACATTAAGTGTAGAGCATGAATAACAGATGTTGATTAACCTCAATTAAGCGTCACTATCAAGCCGCCGAAATTTTCACATGCCCTGGCTTGATATAGCTGACAGGAGATACCCAGGCGCTGCGCGGCGATCTGCGTTGTCAGGTGCCGGTCGACAACATCCTGAATGATTTTAAGTCGGTTAACTTCATTTACACATTATCAGTTCAGCGGTATCAGAGTGCTCAGTTTAACAAACCCACGTTTGTTGCTCAGATGCCCTTTTTCCGCTTCGTCGTAAATTGCAACATAGATCCACGCTTTATCGACGGTTCTGATTTTAGCCAGCGTTTCATTACTGTTGACTGAGGCCAAATCTGACGCTGTTTCACTGGCCTCGCTTTTCAGGGATAACGTTTTTTCCCCCTCTTTCAACTGATACAACACGAGATAAGGCGTATCTGATCCACAGCCGCCAAAATCCTGGGTCATCATATCGTCAGCGTTTTGCGCAGCATTATCCGGCTGAAATGACTGCAGATCGGCTTTATAGTTATCTGTGTTGCACTCCATATAGTTAACCACCGCTGGTACTTTAATCGTACCGGGTTGGTTAACGTACCACTCTTTGAAGGTAAAGAAGTTATCCGGGATATTCTTAAAGTTCTTTTTGATAAATGCGATCTTCTGCGCTTCACTGCCTTTAGCAGTAATATCAATTATTTTGTTATCTTTCTTTTTATTACCCAGGGAAAAATAGCGAAACTCTAACTCTGGCGTGTTGACCGTTGCATCAGCATTCCAGTTCGGTAGCCAGTAAGCCTGGAGTACACCGTTCTTTATTTCCACCGTCGCAATTGCGCGAAGAGAGAACACAGAAATAAAAAGAAGGAACATCAAGCTGGCGTATTTTTTCATTTCTTGCAATCCACATAGCATGAGGTGATTAATACATTAAAATTTTCTATCCCTTTATCAACCATCAATTGCTTAATCTCTTCATATAACCCCAGACTTTGCCCTATTCGGTCATCTCCTTTTGACTTCCCGGGCAATAAACAACCATCCGTGTCGGCGGGAACGTTGCCTGGATGGATCAGTATAGCGCGACTTGAGGGTACACTCGCATTGAACAAATTAGGTAATGGACTGAATTTCCGCATTCTGCCGCTGGCATGCCATTTCAAGCTATAGGAGCCGTCAGGGATTCTTTTTCGTAAATTTGCTTCCGTCGTATCCGGCCCGGGGCGTTCCAGAAAATAACCGGAGATTTCAGTGCCGGATATCGAAAATTCACTTATTGTTGAATTTTCGCTCTGCCATAAACGTTTGATGAAAATAGTGTAAGACATAATGATTTATTCCATCTTGTTTTTATTGCTCTTTCACTTGTACTTATTATATGAAAGAGAGCCTTAATTCATTATTCCGGCTCAAACAAAATGAGTAGTTAGGATTATTCCTATAAGGGCTTTGTTGAATAAATCAGATTTTGGGTAAGCATCTCCGTAGCGGCTGAACGCTATCCGCGATACGGATTTAAAAAGCTTTTTCAGGTCCTTCGCTGGCAGGGGAACAGCTGGAACCACAGAAGAGTTCACCAGATTTACTGTCTGCTGAAACTGAATTTTCGCCAACATCAGTCATTTCTTTATCACCAGACTTCGCCATTTCTAGCGCTTTAAACGACTGTCGCTTTGCCTGCTGTTTTCCTCCCCCTTAGACTTCGCTATCATGCATCCTGCGCCTTCATGGAATGAAAATGACATTTTGATCCAGGATTTCATGAGATCCAGTGAGACAACGTGAAACTCAATGACAACAACAAATATCACTCACTCATTAAAATTTAAGAACATGGACATCATAAGCTGATGAGTACACTAAATAGCTGATCCTAATACCGCTACACTTTTGCCAGACCATGTCCCCCTCCGGGGAACGGACTGGCGGTTTCCAT
>NZ_CBFFRJ010000166.1:0-9722 GCF_965644225.1 Phytobacter sp. V91
GGGCATCGTGAAAAATCTATGGCAAAGAAAGCCTTATGTTCTCATAACTGACGATTAAATCGCACCTTCCTTAATACGCTGGAAAACTTTGAGCGCTACACCGCTTCCCTGAGCGGCGAACAGGGCGGGACGCTCAACCTCGGGGTGATTGACTCCACCATTACAGACCCGATGCTGCCCATCACCGATGCGATTGGTCAGTTCAGCGATCTCTTCCCTCTTGTGCACCTGAACCTGCAAATCAAAAACCCGAATGCCCTGCTGCACGGCATTTTAAATAACGAGCTGGATATCGCCGTCGGCACGTTTTCCTTACAGGGAAACAGCGTGGTTTCTCACCCGCTTTACCGGGAGCAGCACTGGTTATATTGCAGCGATCAGCACGAGCTTTACGCTATGCGCCATCCCACCGTCGCGCATATTTCGCAGATGCGTATGGTGACCCGCAGCTACTGGAGCGCCGCCGATCTCGGCAAAAAAGGTTTTAAGCAAAGCGTGGCAAGCGTGGAGAGTATGGAAGCCCAATTGATGTTGATCCTGTCCGGGAAATACATCGGCTATTTGCCGGAACATTACGCCCTGCCGTGGGTACAGCAGCAACGCCTGCGCGCCCTGCTGCCCACCGATTATGGTTACCAGGCGCCGTTCTCCCTGATTTTCCGTCGTGGCCGCAGCAAAGAAATCCTCATCCGCACGCTACGTGATTTACTGCGCAGCGCCTCTAAATCCTGGAAGACCAAGCGTTAAGGCCGGAATAACAAAAATGCGCTCAGACTTTAATCAGCGCGGCCTGCAGCACAGGTTGTTGCGATATGGGCTGGTATGCGGCGTCACAAATCTGTTATACTCGCCGCACACTTAGGGGCTGATTCTGGATTCGACGGGATTTGCGAAACCCAAGGTGCATGCCGAGGGGCGGTTGGCCTCGTAAAAAGCCGCAAAAAATAGTCGCAAACGACGAAAACTACGCTTTAGCAGCTTAATAACCTGCTAAGAGCCCTCTCTCCCTAGCTTCCGCTCTTAAGACGGGGATTCAAGAGAGGTCAAACCCAAAAGAGATCGCGTGGATGCCTTGCCTGGGGTTGAAGCGTTAAAACTAATCAGGCTAGTCGGGTAGTGGCGTGTCTGTTCGCAGGTGCCCGGCGAATGTAAAGACAGACTAAGCATGTAGTACCGAGGATGTAGGAATTTCGGACGCGGGTTCAACTCCCGCCAGCTCCACCAAATATTGATGTACTGAAGTTCAGTAAATTCTACTAAGCCCGCATAGCACAAGCTCTGCGGGATTTTTTACGTCCATTGTCGTCTAGTGAGAATTGCTGAGAACCACGAGTTATGGCACCCTGAATGGGACCCAAGACAAAGGGTCCAAAATCGAGGGTCCCAAAATGGCAAAGATTGCGAAGAAACTCACCGACACTGAAATCAAAAACACCAAGCCAGCAGACAAAGAAATCAACTTGTTTGACGGGGATGGCTTGATTCTACGAATCTCTCCCCTCTCAACAGGTGGGAAAAAGAATTGGTATTTCAGGTATTCAGTGCCTGTGAGCAAGAAAAGAACCAAGATGAGCCTTGGAACCTACCCTCACCTTACCCTGGCAAGAGCAAGAGCCTTACGTGATGAATACCTATCCTTGCTTGCGAATGGCACGGATCCTCAAGTCCATAACAACGATAAAGCTAATGCATTAAAGAATGCCACAGAACACACATTACAAGCCGTGGCGAGAAAATGGTTGGATGAGAAGGTAAAGACCTCTGGCATCTCACAAGACCATGCGGAAGACATCTGGCGAAGCCTTGAACGAAATATTTTCCCCGGTCTGGGTAATGTGCCAATCAATGAGATCCGTCCCAAACTCTTAAAACAGCATCTTGATCCAATTGAACAACGAGGAGTACTGGAAACTTTGCGGCGGCTAATTTCCAGGTTGAATGAAATCTTCCGTTGGGCGGCTACAGAAGAGCTGATTGAATTTAACCCCGCAGATAATCTAGGCCAACGTTTCAGTAAACCTAAAAAACAGAATATGCCTGCCTTACCCCCCTCTGAACTCCCTCGTTTTCTGGCAGCACTGAACAATGCTTCTGTCCGTTTAGAAACAAGACTACTGATTGAATGGCAACTTCTCACTTGGGTTCGCCCTGGTGAAGCTGTCCGCGCAAGATGGTCTGATATAGATATGGATAACAGCATGTGGAACATCCCGGCTGAATTTATGAAGATGAAAAAACCTCATAAGGTCCCATTAAGCAAAGAATCTCTTCGGATACTCAAGTCTATGGAATCAATCAGCGGGCACCGCGAGTGGGTATTTCCCAGCATAAAGGCTCCCTTAAATCATATGCATGAACAAACAGCCAATGCAGCAATTATCCGTATGGGCTTTGGAGGTGAACTTGTTGCCCACGGAATGCGATCTATTGCAAGAACGGCAGCGGAAGAGTCAGGTAAGTTCAGGACAGATGCCCTTGAAGCAGCCCTTGCCCACTCAAAAAAAGACGAAATTATCGCTGCATATAATCGTGCGGAATATATTACCGAACGAGTAGCTCTCATGCAGTGGTGGGGAGATTATGTCCAGGCACAACAGCTTAAATTTTTTGCTGCTTAAATGGACGAAAGGCTACTAATCAGTAGCCTTTCCAGTATCCCCATATATGGGGCAAATAACAAACTGTACATAGTACAGGATACATATCAGCAAAAATATTTGATGGCATACATTATTAATAAATCATTTTTAAATAATGTCAACACCTGTGTGTGATTTATTTCTATAATTAATGTTAGGTCTGGCAATGCCATTATACTTTAAAAAATCCATACCATTCCCCCCGTTACTTATAATCAAATGAAAATATAACTCATCGCAACCCTGTCAAATAAAATTAATTTTTCACTTACAAATAACAATCTTAAAAAAGATAACCAATACAAATTCAATATGCAATAATAATTTCACACCTCATATTTACCATTCACTGTTATAGCCCATTATAACCTTGAGCTGAAGAAATGTATTACCGGGTTTCACTTGCACAATAGAAGATGTATATTAGAAGCATTATCTGTCTGCAAGAGAAGCCTTTAAAATCAATACACGCGAAGCATTTAAACAGCCTTTTCATTCAGCTTCCTTTAAGCTACCGAAGCGATGGATTCGGAGCTTATCCTGAACTGCAAGAGAAGCTTTAAAATCAATGCAAGCGAAGCTATATATATTTATATAATAATATCTGCTACTACAGTTTTTTATTATTATAACTAAAGCAAGGGCTAACTCTGCGAAGCCGCTGCGCTTGCTTCTTCGAGTTCCCCTTGCTTTTCTGCCCTTCGGTTAGAAAAGAAAGACCCGTGGCTATGTGGTGACGTTCAAAGCGAACCTGATGAACTTGCTCACAGTCCGTTTCGTGCTATGAACTCTCAACGCCATCATTCCGTCTGCTCTGTGCCAAACGCGGACGCTGGAGCGCCAAAGACTCTTTAATAGTGGATGGGTAGTTTTGCAGGGGGTGTTTACATAGCGTTTCGCTTACTGTCTTTTACTTAGGTTCTGAAGAATACCTTTTCATATGGAGTTTATTGGTAATATAAGGAATATTCTCTTTTTTTTGTTTCTTACCTTCATGTCTAACCATAAAAGCAAATGAAAATATTGCTGAACGGGTTATCTGAATTAGCTGACCGAAATGGTGAATAAACTCATCCTCTTTGATAAAAAGAATATCTTTAATCAATTTATAAGACTGGTAAAGATCTTCTGCTTTATCACTTTTGTGTACCACCAAAAATTTATGTTCTAGACCATTGCGCCACTCTTTATAAAAAGACAATTCGCCACCTTTATTTTTATTCAGGTCAGTAGCAATGCTATACAATGCTAAAAGTCCAGGTGACTTTATATCTTCAAACCGTTGTCTTCTGTTATCAACATCTAACTGCCAGAAGCTTTGAAAATAGATATTTTTCTGTAACCCGCCCTTCTTTGAAGGTGGATAAACTTTGTGAAGTTCACAGATACATACCGCAATCTTATCGAGAATACCAAAGCAGAGACGAAATGCCGTTCTGATCTTCTCAATATCAATGCCTAAGATCTCGTCATTATGTAACTCTAAAAAATGACATTCTTCTTTAATTTCATCCGTATCCTGAGGATAAAGGTATTCAAAATAGAGATGGCGGGCAAGTGAAAACTCCGATTTAAAGCGGTTTAATGCCATCTCCATTGGAATAATAAAATCACCGGTTACACCAGAAGAAGAGATGACAAGATTATCGGTGGCACTCCCCACACAGGGGCAATAAAGACCGTGCTCGGACAGCGTCAGATGATTTATTAGGCAGAATGCCTGTATGCACTCAATGCGTCAAACTCCTGTTGCGTGAGCATGTCATCATGCTCGTCCGTTTCGCCGTCTGCTGATACACATTTTTCTATTTTATCGTTCGTTTGTGCTATACGCCCAAGATAAAATGATTCCCATTGTGGAGGGATTTTTTTGGAAATAGATGCATTAATATACCCTTTTCGTATCTCCTTTAATTGCTTAATGGAGTATGAAGATGAAACAAGGTTTAGCTCAATGAGCGCAGCAGAACGATTAACCCAGGACTGTGGTATATCTAATCCCTTGCGATTAGTGAGATCATAATATCTCAGTGCTTCACTCATCCTAAATTGACTTCTTAGTGAATTGGCCAGATTAACTGACAGTTCTGCCTGGAATTCTTCGCTCTCCTGTGAAGAGAGGTTGAAGGCTCGCCAATAGATGTTTTTTAACGAAACGAGTTCTTCTATTGATTGAAAGGTATGATCATGAGGGTTATTGACAGTTATCAAATTAGACAAAGAATTAGCATAATTATAATAAAAATGGCTCTCTCCTTGTACATGTGCTAATGCTTCCTTGTTATCATCCATCAGCTTAAAACCAAGCTCTGCTGCATTTTTATGGTTGCTCATTTGCCCAATATCAACAAGACCGCCAGCCACATTCCCCAGCACTATAAAATAATTTTCACCCTTGACCGTTATTTTTCCCAGTTTTTCCAGGAATACAACGGATTGCTGGTATGCCAGGTCAAAATCACCACAGTCAACCAGTCGGTGAATATTGAGACTTTCATCTACAAGTTCTTTTGTAATCATGATTCACTTTCCTTACTTAGATGATTTTTGCGTTACAACAGTCGAATTAGCCTCACCTGATACGTCAATTACTATCGCAGACAGGCGGTCTCGCTTAACCATTGGCACAGCTTCATTAAGAATGTCCTCCATTGTCGTGCCGTTTACTGGGGGTGGCGTGTCTTTCGCCGGGCGAGGGATAGCGTTTGGTCGAGAAGCACCAAACCAGAAGACCAGATAGATGCCGTAGCCTGCGGCATCGGGATTGGTAGTATAAAGTTGGTCCAGCTGCTCGTTAAGCGCGCTCCAGACGTCGCGGTGATAATCACGCTTTATCTCAATGGGGATCTTTATTCCTGGAAGTGAAATGATGATATCAGCCCTTTTACCCGAAACCATGTGGCCTTCAGGCTCACAGGTTATTTGTAACGGATGGAGTCGTGCTCTAAGCAGTTCCAGAAAAAAATTCCGACAGCTCTCTTCAGGCTTAGGCACTAAAATTTGACCATTGCCATTCTCATTCCAGAACTGTTTATAAATATCGGTATTTTCATAAGTAATTCGGTTAGCGATATCCCGCAAATGATCTAACAATAGCGCATAGAGATCCATTACATTAGCTGGGGTCTGATTTTTCAGCGTATTCAACGCTTGCTTCCAGTTAGTGTGTTGAAACTGTGATTCCCGATACCGCACCTTCTGGTTGCTTTGAGCGTGCAAGAGATAATCCCGATAACTTGTACATTCTGGCAGTAATAATAAACGTTTAAATACTTCACCAGCATCGTATGAGGAAAAAGAAGATACGTCATCAATCAATCTTTTGATAAAATCAGCATACTCCCAATTGTTTGCTGAGTTAGAGTCGTTACTTGCAACTCGATCTGCATTAGGAAAATGAGTAGCAGAGACAGTGATGATCGCTTCCAATTGTGTTAGTGATAAACGCTGCTCACTACTCCCACGGCCTCTTTTCGCCTTACCAGATAGTTGACGAATAATCGCTATCATTTCCGGCGCGGATTTTGATTCAGATGAAAATAGATCCTGACACTGGTCTGGAGCGAATAAATAAGTATATACCAGCCAGATTTGATAACTTGTCTTATTAAGTTTTGAGGGTTGCGCTATCATCAACTCAGATAGCTGCAACAACTCTGCATGACTTTCAGGATGCGCTAACAACCACTCAACCAGGTTTTGTAAATGGAGAACATCATCAGGGTGCTCTTTAGCTAGTCTCATAACTAAAGGAACGGCATATTCGATTGGAATGCAGGTATCATTTAACAGATAGTTAAGTGCACGGATATCTTGCAGCTGATTATTCATGCAGAAATTGATAATGTGGTAATAGGTTTTGATGAAACATGCTGTTTTGTAAAGTATTACATCCTTTTTCCACGGTAATGAATAATTACTTATAACATTATTGTCTTTAGTGAAAAGTGCTAATATCACATCCAGCGCCAATAGCGTTGTTAACAAATCTTCGTTCCATTGTGTAACATCAGGATTGTTTTTAAATAACTCATCGCTTCCTGCCAGTACCGCATACCACCATTCGTAATACTCCCTCTTCAACAAAGCACAATTCACCTCGTCAATTGTGGGAAGATCTGAACGATTTAAAATCGCTAAAAGACCGGATATCGAATCAGTGACGTTTTCGGCACCTAATATGTCTGCACAGCGCTGCACTGGCGTCAATTTGTCATCAACATCGCTGTATTTAGAATAGTAAATATAGGAAATATGTTTGAGCCACTCCAAATGTTGGCCCGACACAATTTCTTGACGACATAACTCAAAATTGAGTCTATCTTCACAACGAACCTCTTCCTGTTTTTTCTTATTTTCTATTCGGCTGAGGTTCTGCTTTATTCGCCAATCGTCAATTTCGCAGATGATGGAAGTGTCAAACACAGTAAGTAACTGCTCATTTGAATGGCAATACGCAGAAAGTAAATCAAACGTATCTTTGGGGGGCGTGTCACAACGATAAAGAGTTGCAAATGCCAGTCGATAAATACATTCGACTTTTTCTGAATCACTTTGGGCATGGGATAAATAGTGGATAAAACGAGCCAGCAAAAGCTCATCAGGAACAAGATGGAAGGTGCTTTCAGAAAATTCATGTAAGAACAAGTATCGAGTATCATAGCGTGTAAATGAGATAATGGCGGCGTCTATAATATCTTCATATTGCCAGCTACGATTTTTTATCTCCTGAACGATAGATTTCTGCACATTGTCATAACTGCGATAGCTGTGATTATGGGAGTAGCTATAGAACACTTTTAGGCACAACCATATCTGAGATGCGCTGTAACCACTCTTCTCGCTTAGTATCTGCAATAATCCAGCTTCCAGAAAATGTACAATCTCAGAGTGATTTTTAGCTGAAGAATACCAGTCATTACTGTGAGCGGTGTGGTACCGATCGAGATGCTCAAAGATAGCGAGCAGATCAGCTGTCGGTACAATATCATTCAGTCGCCATAATGATCCTATCGGTAATCGTTCGTTGGTTATATTTAATGTATCAACCAGCAATTGTGCTATATCCTGCGGTGCAAAGTAATCTTGATAGAGCAACTGAATAATGTGGTTACGCAACCGGATGCTATCGTGATTTTTGTCTTTTAATTCCGCAAAAAAACGTACCGAAAATTTCTGACCAGACACTCCAAAATGGATTAATGCCGTTATTGCTTCCTCTTTTTCCGCATACGAGGAATCCTTCGATTTTGCAATATTAATTAAGTCATCACTCAGTGCGACTATCGGTGTTGTTACCGATAAGGATTCCAAAACGATCATGCGCAGAGAAAATGACGAATGAGGATCACGGACTATCTGTCGCAACAGAGTTTCCATTTCTACTGTCACAAAGCCATTCAGATATGAATTGAGACCGTGATTTCTAAACCAGGGATCACGTTCTGAAAGTTTTGACAACGCCACCAGTAAATTTTGTTTTTCCACTGTCGGTAATGAAGCTGCATCGCCATAGGTCAGAACGCCGTAAGGATCAGCTTCAATGAAGACTTGGGCGTATTGCGGTAAAAAGACCGCTAGCCATGCGTGTAAACCTCTCAATTCTGAAGACGGATATCCCTCAAATCCCAGCATACTTCTCAAACGTCCCATGGGTAGCCCTTTGTCAACGATCCCGGCTAACCATTTTGCCGCTAAATACTCAGCAATTGTCCTGTGGCTGTACCCAACAGTCTCAAGCTCATCTTCGGCAGAAAAAACCCGCCTCGATAACGCCGCTCTAATTATTTCATGTGAGAAGAACGAGATGGTTCTGTAACTGGGGTATTCTGGTCGGATATCGTTCGGAAGCAGAGAAACCCCGGAAACATCACTCAATATGCACAACGCGCAAATTGATCCAGCAGGATACTCTAATTCGTCGCAGGTATAACTTCCTGAAGTTAGCCGCGTATGCTCTTGGCTATGTTCAGTTAAAAGGAACTGTGTCGCAGAGTGGAAAAGTTCAGACCTTGTACGGGGCCAATTTCCTTTTTTAACTGCTTCAGCCAGCATTAGCAGATTTTGTGGGTTGTAAAGAAATTCGCTGGCGGCATGTTTTTCTGCTTCAGCCAGAAACGCTTCAGGGTGTTCTACACCATTAGCTTGTAGAATCACAGTCTGCTCTTCTTTTGAGAGCGACTGCAAATGTAAAACAACATAGCCTCCCGTCTGCTCAAAATAGGGTAAAAATGCTGACAAGTCTGATTCGCCTAACCAATCCTGAGAGCGACAAGAAATTCTGACATTTTGTGGGGTTTGGGAAAAAAGCCTACGGACGATGTCATCTACAACATCACTACTGCTACTGGCACTCCTCTTCTCATCTAATGCATCGATGAATAACGTTTTCTGATTATCAATCGGAACGCCACTTAAAAAATGACGTACTGTCAGATATTTTGCCTCTTGTAATGTCGCAAACTGTTTGAAGAGGTGTGTTTTTCCAGCACCAGGATCACCAAGCAGAACAATGTTCGGAAAGTGAGAATAATCACTAAATACCACCGTTTGGGTATCTTTATCCTGTTGAGGATAGATTTGCCTGACTTGCCTGTTTAGCATTCTATAGGCTCCTGAGTATCTATTTTTGTTCTACCAAATTTGCACGGCAGTTTTTACTCCAAATTTACCATAGACTTTCAGCCGATACAGTAAACCATCTAACCCACCATGGTTGCTATGATGTCACGTTTTGGTTTACATGACAGACTCATAGTGAGCAGAACTGGCTGCTTGGACATCGAGTGGTGATACCATTCAAACATTGATGGAATCCGGGATGACGCTGGCTCCGTTGCATGGGCTGCATGTCGCTCACAGCGGTCCTTCAACTCAGTTGCCAGTCCCTCCCCGTGCCAATAGCGGAAGTTACTTACATTATGCAGCCCTTATGCTATCCGATGCTGATGATGCATTATTCCTAAGATCAGTACATTGACATATACTCATAAAGCGGTGAATCCACCTAAGGAAGGTGCGATTTAATCGTCAGTTATGAGAACATAAGGCTTTCTTTGCCATAGATTTTTCACGATGCCCGCA
>NZ_CBFFRJ010000167.1:0-9634 GCF_965644225.1 Phytobacter sp. V91
CAGCTCAGCTAAGGTAAGGCTAATACAGATAAGGACTCCACTGAACCCCACCGATTAAATCGCACCTTCCTTAGCTGGCCAGGAAAAGGCTAAAACTTCCACGTTATATAACGCTTCCAGACGATGAGCTCTTTCCAGCACTTCTTCCATGTCGTTATTATAACCATGGACAAAAAACAGCAAATTCCTTTTCTCGGTTTGTAGTTTCTTAAATAAAATACTGGCCACATAATCACTGGCAAAGTATTGTTTCCCCGTTTCATTAAGCCCCGCATCTGTTTTCATTTTATCCGTTGCTTTATCGGGAATGATATTCACCGCCCAGTCATCACCCTTTTTCTCGGCAGATACCAGTCGTAACTCATTTGGCCCCGACTCATTGGGGGTCAGACCAAAGGCTTTAATGCCTTTACCAGCCGTATTCAGTTTTCTATTGGTAACAAGAAACATATTATATATCTCCTTGCTGATAGAACATTGTCATACTGAAAAGCCACGGAATATTTTGATGATATTCTGTGGCAGGAAAATAAAGCGTAATTGCAGTCATCTTGCATCAACAGCGGATATTCAATGTGCGATACCGATCACTTAACAGAATTTTAGGGCTGCATATCACCCTGTTCAAAACTTGCGCACTTCAATATTCAGTTTTTGCAGGGCGTAGTAGAGCTGACGCGGGGTGATATTTAACAGCCTGGCGGCCTTGGCTTTCACCCATCCGCTTTTCTCCAGCGCGGCAATAAAGCGGTGGCGGATCTCATCGTCCGCATCCTTTCCGCTCACCGACTGCACCGCAGGCAACTGAAGATTGGACGGCGCGCGGCAGGGATCCCAGCCCTCAGTCGCCACCGGCAACGGGATGTCCTTATGCCGTTTGCTGTAGTGCTCAATACGTAAATTTAGCTGTTTACGCAGGCAGGTGCCGTGGATGCAGGGCAACTGGGTAATAACGTCGTCCTGACGGTGAAGAACAGCATATTCGAGGCAGTTTTCCAGATCGCGCTGATTTGCCGGCCACTGGCACAGATACAGCGGCGAAAGCGCCTGCGCTGTAATCGACACCCGGGCGTGATTGCGCTGGTTAAAGCGGCGGAAAAAGTCCTCCACCAGTTCCGGGATATCGGCATGTCTCTCCCGCAGCGGCGGCAGCGGGATACTGGCCACATGCAGACAATAATAGAGCTCGGGCAGAAATGCCCCTGCTGCCACCTGCTCTTCGAGATTGACTTCGCTGGCGCACACCAGTCGGGTATCGCCGCACTGCTCGCGGTTATCCACCGGGGAGAGAAAAGACTGCCGGGAGAGTAAAAGCAACAGCAGCTGTTGCAGACGCAGGGAAAAGCGCCCTATCTCACTGAGAAACAGCGTTCCCCCTGCGGCCTGGGCCAGCGCGCCGGGTACGGCAGGTGTTCGGGTGGCATCCCCGAGCAACAGCAGCAGGAGTTCCTCCTCGCTGACATGATCGCAGGGGAGTTTAACAAAAGCGCCATCCCGCCAGGGCGATCCGGCATGCAGCGCTCTGGCGACCGTGTCTTTGCCGGTGCCTGCCTCGCCGCGCAGTAACACCGGCGTGCGTACCGCAGCATACTGCTGCAGCCGGGTCTGCACCCGTTGCATGGCGGGTGAACGGGCGATCAGCGGGCGCGGGACACCCTGTCGCGGCGACGGACGCTCAGGGGTATGCACGGCGGAGGGACGATTGCGCGGCACGTTCAGGCCCGGCCGCGAAAGTGTTTATAGTTAAGCCGGTATTTCTCCAGCCGGAGCCCTAATGCCCGCCTCGTCATATTCAGGTGGGTGGCGGCCCGGGAGACATTGCCCTGAAACAGGCCAAGCGCTTCCACAATCAAATCATGTTCAACTCGGGCAAGACGCGCTTCGAGGCCGTCCTGCTCAATCAGGTGGTCAATCACCGGCTGGAGCGACAGCGGCAGATGCCAGGCGTGGATAATACCTTCGTCGGCCAGCAATACCGCCCGTTCCATCACGTTTTCCAGCTCCCGCACGTTGCCGGGCCAGTCGTAGTTAAGCAGCATATTCAGTGCCGGTGTGGCAATGGTGGGAATATCAACGCCCTGCTCGCGGGCAAAATACGCATTGAAGTGATCCGCAAGAATAAAGATGTCGTTGCCCCGTTCCCGCAGCGGCGGAATGGTCACCGGGAACACGTTCAGGCGATAGTAGAGATCTTCGCGGAACTCCCCTTTCTCCACCATCTCGCTGAGATCCCGATGGGTCGCCGCCAGAATGCGCACATTCACCTGCAACGTGTCGTTGCTGCCCACCCGTTCGAAGCTGCGCTCCTGGATAACCCGCAACAGTTTGGATTGCGCCGAGGGCGAGAGCTCCCCCACCTCATCAAGAAAAATGGTGCCGCCATCGGCCTCTTCAAAGCGCCCGGCACGCCGGGAGATGGCGCCGGTGAACGCCCCTTTCTCATGGCCAAAGAGCTCACTTTCGATCACGCTTTCCGGCAACGACGCGCAGTTAAATTTAATAAACGGGCCACCAGCGCAGTGGCTGTTCTGGTGGATGGCGGTCGCCACCCGCTCTTTGCCGACCCCGCTCTCCCCGAGGATCAGTACCGTAGTGCGCGCATGGCTGACTTTATCGATTAGCTGGTACACCGACTGCATCGCCCGCGAGTTGCCGATGATATTCGTCGGCTTGAACTTCTCCGCGCTCTGGCTGAGCGCCGTGCTGTGGGCGCGCAGGACTTTTTTGTGCGCCCGCTCCAGCAGATGCAGTTCCACCGCCTGGGCAATAATGGCCGCAATCACCTTCAGGACTTCGAGATCCAGAAAACGCAGTTGCACATTGTTATAGACGCGCTCAATGCCAATGGTGCCCATCACCTTCAGGCCGCGAATAATAGGCACGCAGATAAATGAGTGCTGCCCGTCGCGCTGCTTATCCCAGCTTCCGGTACGGTTAAGAAACAGCGGATCATCGGCAATATGCGGCACCACAATTGGCTGGCGGGTTTCGATCACCCGCCCGGTGATCCCTTCCCCTGGCGCATAGACGCCCTTCTCCACTTCTTCCGGCGAGAGGCCGTAGCTTTCGTGGATAAATATCTGGTCGCAACTGGCGTCGTAGAGGGTCACCATGGCGCGGATCACCTGCATATGCTTTTGCATCAACTCCAGCACCAGCTTCAGGGTGCGCGAGAGCTTGCCTTCCGCACTGACCACCTTGCTGACCTCCGAGAGCAGCGGCATCAGCTCCGAACGACACTCCCCCAGACGACAGCTAAACGACAGTGGTTCCACCAGCGGTGATGGCACCACGCCGGTCAGAGTAAAACCTCTTTTCTCCTGGAGCATCGTGTTTCTCCCGATAAAGCGAGCGACATAAAGCAGCATCTATGCTGATTTGCAAAATCAGCGCCAGTGCTGCTAAAAAAATACATTTTTTAATGCGTTGAATTTACGCTGTTTTTTAATATCACATCGCAAGAAAGTGGGAGGATGTGTTCTTACAGGTACACTTTTGTTGGCTTTTGTTCGTTAAGGAACAAGCCGTACATTTACCGTCAACAGCCCCTTTTCTGCGGGCGTGATTGTCCAGCTCAACTCTCTGGGATTAAGCGTTGAGAACCATTTCGGCAGGTGGTCACAGAGGATCTCCAGCGAGGTAAAATTCCGCTGCTCAAAAAACGGCATCAGCAGTCGCTTCGAGGTATGGCTCCCGCCGCCCTGCAAGGCTGCCAGCAGATCAACGCGGAATGTCCCCTTCTCAGCACCGGGCACGATAAATGCCTGCGGCAGCGGGGTGACTGGCGCAGGGACAGCGGCGATGCGGCTGGCGATATTATCCAGAAAATCCTCCGGCTGGCCGCTGCCCTGCCACATGGTAAGCCCCATGCCATCGAGCCATGCCAGCAACGCGCCATGAATTTCCCGCGCCACAAAGTGGCGACACTGGGGCAGATCCGCCAGCATCGTCAGCGTGCGCTGGCGGATCTCGTTAAGCGTCAGGCTGGCGCTAAGGGCAAAAGGGATCTGCAAACAGGTCTGCCAGCCGCCGCCATCGCGGGTATAAACCTTCACATAGCCAGGCTGGCCCAGAGGGGCAGTCATGCCCTGTTCATCCACAAAGACGGCAATTTTCATCTTCCTCTCCTGTTTAAAAGCCGTGCTGTTTGCCCTTCATCGACGCGATATCAATGCGGATAACCTGGGTGGCTTTGAGATTCGCTGCCGGAAAGGTGAAGGATTTGTGGCTAAAGCGCGCCATCAGTTGATGCAGCATGGCGATTTTCTCGGCATCGTCCTGCACGAACTGCACCTGACCCGTGCCGATCACCGTGCGATGTCGCGCTTCGTAATTGCAGGCCAGCTCGTCTTCCACCACCCCGCCGTAGTGTGAGATGGCAAAGCAGATAGCCGGATTTTTTTTCATGATCTCAATTTTGCTCCCGGCCCTGGCCGAGTGAAAATAGAGCGCGGTGCCGTTCCAGACATAAAACACCGGCAGCACAAAGGGCATGTCATCACTGGATAAGGCGATATACATCACGCGCTCCTGGGTCAGGATGGCGTCAATGCCAGCCGGATCGGTGATTTCACGTTCGTCACGGCGCATTTCGCCGTGGGGATGACCGGGCATCAGGGCTTGATTCATCGTGATTTCTCCGCCAGTGCCGCCTGCTCACGGCGGATCAGGGCATCCAGTGAATTGCAGAGTTCAAGAATGCGAACCTTGTCCTGCTCGTCCGGCACGCCATGGTGATAATCATCAATCGAGCAGATACCAAAAACCGCATCCAGCGACAGAATGCTTTCGCGCAGCGCCTCTTCCAGTTGCAGATGTTCTTCAATACTGCGAACCAGGCTGCGGTAATTGTGATTCATCGGCATATCCCCAAACAGCGCGCACAGGGCAATCAGGTAACACTCCACCGCAATAGCGGCAACGTTGAAGACCAGACTCGGTGAACGGGTCTGATTAAGCAGTAATTTCGCCCGGTGGTGATAACCACCAGCGTGTTCGTAACAGCGGGTAAAGCGCTGGCTATCGCTCTCAAACAGTAACGTTGACATGGGCATCCTCCAGGGGAAAAAGCCGGGGCGAACCCCGGCGTCGCAGACAGGAACTACCAGACGTTGAGGATCCACTCTTTGTTTTTCTTGTACTCCATGTCGGTAAAGAGGGTATTGGCCATCTGCTCTGCCAGCCAGATGGCGCCGGCATACCCCACCACCGGATGGCGATAGTGACCCGCGCGGTCATAGGTGGGGAATCCCACTCTGACCATCGGGATCTGGTTGTCGATGGCAGTAAAGCGGCCCTTCGAATGACCGAGGATCAGATCCAGTTCGATGTCACCGTCGGTGATCCGTTTTTCCATCTCCCAGAGGTCGGCGTTGGTAACAATTTCCATCTTGTAATCCACCTGCTGTTGCAGAGCCTGGATCCGCGGATCGCTGCCGTAATTCGCGTTGTCGTCGCCCAACAGCAGCAGCATCGGTTTCATCTCCAGATCAAGACAAAACTCCGTCAGCCCTACCACCAGGTCCGGGTTGCCGTATATCGCGACCTTTTTATCCGCCAGAAACATGTGCACCAGGTCGGTCAGGGCATCAAGCGCAATGCCCCGCTCACGCACCAGCGACTGTGGGATCGGTTTCCCGGTCAGCGTTTTAAGATTGTGCAAAAAGGTGTCAGTGTTGCGAATACCAATTGGCGTCGGGCCAATCAGGGCTGGCACTCCAAAGGTCTCCTCCAGATAACGTGCCGCTTTTGCCCCTTCGTAACGGTTAAGGGCAAGAGTGGCGGTGGCGTTAGCGGTATCAACCAGATCGGCAATGGTGGTATTGCCATGGGAAACATGGTTGCCGGAGGGCATCAGCGGTGAGTCGAAGGCTTCGATTTCAAACAGCACCGTCGCATCGATGTCCATTTCCGACAGCAGGTGTTTCAGCGCCGTCACATCCCCTGGATTCACCCAGCCGGTTATCAGGTTCAGTTTGCCGTTTGGCTCACTTTTACGGGCAAAGTATTTCACCATGTCACGAACGGCCAGGTCATAGCCGGTGATCATGCTGCCGACAAAACTTGGCGTGTGGATAGGGATCAGATGCACTTCACGGCCAGCATATTTCTCCTTCAGCAGGCCGTCATTGAGCTTACGCACCACGCCGTCGACGTCATCCCCGATAACCTCGGTGGAGCAGGTCGTAATAATGGGGATCACTTTGACATGCGGGTAGCGCATCAGCAGGACATCCACCGCCTGCTCGACGCGATCCAGTGCGCCGAACACCGCGCCATCTTCGTGAACCGACGAGGAGGCAATCTCAAAGCTCTCTTTCAGATGCTGAGAAATCAGCAGGCGCACAAACATTACGCAGCCCTGCCCTCCGTGCACAATGCCGATACAATCTTTAATGCCGATACTGACATACTGCGCGCCCGCAGGCTGGCAGGTAAAAATGGGATTGATCACCCCGGTGCGATCTTTCGCTTTCAGTTCACAAGACATGGTCAGCCCCTCTTAATAGCGCTTGTCGGTCAACTCTGCGTTGAGTGAGCCGGTAATGGTCAGGTAATCCAGCCGCTGATGCAGCGCATCCATCAGCAGTTTTTTGGCCTCGACGGTCATCGACTGCAACCATGCAAAGCGCGCACGGTACGCATCCGCCAGCACCATCGCATCGACCCAATAGCAGCGGTCAGCAGGCGTCTCCAGCGTGACGTCCTCATCGCACAGCAGCTCGCGCGTTTTCCCCAGCACTCCGGCATTTTGTTTTTCCCGATCCCAGCTGCGGGAGTGAAACTGCCACAGGCAGTGCTTCATGATGTAATCCACCATCAGTTCGACCTTTTCGTCCTGACTCATACGGCCTCCTGACGATTCGGCTTATCGGCGGAGAAATCCGGATATTCACGCTGGCGCAGTTTGCTTACGCTGTCGTAACCCCCGGTGTATTCGCGCGTTTGCGGATCGTTGCGCACCTCTTCGCTCAGGCTGACGTCGGAGAGCATGCGCGCGGTGGCGAAGCCCTGCGTCGCCGGGATTTCATCCTGGCTGATATCCAGTTTTGCCAGTTGATGAATGGGCGAATAGATGGCGTTGTAGATATCACGGGCAAAACGTACCCAGCCCTCAAAGCCTTTATAGGGGCCATTGTGGTAGGCGTGAGCGTTGAGGTATGGCACGCGGATTTTCTTCGCCACTTCCCCCGGACGTTTGCCGGTAAAAATGACATCCGGTTTCAGTTTGTACATCGCCTCCAGAGATTCCAGTTCGTTAGGATCGTCGATAGCCAGCGCGCCAGCCTCACAACGGGCAATGCCCTTTTCCATATCGCCCTGATGGCCGAATTTGGTGTACAACGACACCACTTCCACCCCCATCTCTTCATGGATAACGTGCGCCCAGTGCCACAGTTTGGAGCCACCCGGCCAGAGGCATACTTTCTTGCCTTTCAGCCGCTCTTTGTACCAGTCCAGCTCCGGTTTCCAGCGGGCTACTTCTTCATCGATAATCGCCTGCGCCCGGTCTTCAATACCGAAAAAGAGGCCAATTTTGCGCAATGAGTCAGCCAGCGGGCCAAAGCCAAAACCGTCAATATCCAGACGCGGAATGCCGTAGCGCACCCGCAATTCGTTACAGATGTACTCCGCTGAACGGGCGCACTCGAGCACATTAAGATGTGCTTTATGCATCCCGCGCAGATCATCGTAAGAGCCATTGCCGGTGAAGGTGGAAAGCACCTGGATCCCCATCCGCTTGAAGAAATCCACCATCACTTCCTGATCGCCCTGGATGTTGTATTCACCCACGTAGTTGATGACGTAATCGCTGGTGATCACCGGCTCAACGGTGCCGACTTTCTGGTTTATCCAGGCAATATTGATTTTATGGTGCCCGCCGGACTGGCTGGGGCCGGCAAAACCCGGTGAGTTACAGACAAAAATGTCCACTTCCGGGCGTTCATCCATCACTTCCTGGGCAATGGCGGCAATATCGTCGCCAATCAACGCCGAGGCGCAGGTCTGGTAAATGGTCATCCGCTTAATTTCCGGATGCGCATTAAAGGCTTCAATAATGTTATTTTTAAGTACTTTTTCGGCACCGAACACGATGTGTTTTTCTTTCATGTCAGTAGCAAAAGTATATTTAAGCTGGAAGTTATCGTTATCGCTGATATAACGCTTGGTCTGCCAGGTATCATAGGTGCAGCCGACCGGGCCATGGCTGATATGAATAACATCTTTCATCGGCGTGCCAATAACATGCTTGGCTCCGCAATAGGCACACCCACGTTCAGAAATAGTACCCGGAATGGTATTCAAGTACCCCAGCGGCAACGCTGAGGTAATATCTTCATCCGGCCCTTTAACGACGGCATGCTGTTTACGCTCAGGAATGCATTTACTGCAATCAAACTCATGGTAAGGCATAAGAACTCCCCCATTTGGGAAATGCGGCTGAACACAGGAACATTAAGAGCGGCGCGAATTAATCCATCATGCCGTATTTAACCACCATTTTTTCCAGCTGATCCATCGACAACGGACGTGGGATCACAAAGTCTTCATTCTCAATTATTTTACGCCCCAGTTCGCGATATTCCTGCGCCTGATTGGCTTCTGAGTCAAACTCAGTCACGGTTTTTTTATTGAACTCAGCTTTCTGTACAATATTGTCACGGGGCACAAAGTGGATCATTTTCGTACCAATTGCGGCGGTAAATTCTTCGAGGAATTCACGCTCACCATCAACATTACGGCTGTTGCAGATGATGCCGCCAAGGCGCACACCGCTTTGTTTGGCGTATTTCACCAGCCCTTTGCAGATATTGTTAGCAGCATAGATAGCCATCATCTCACCGGAGGCGACAATATAAACTTCCTGCGCTTTACCATCACGAATCGGCATCGCAAATCCACCGCAGACCACATCGCCCAATACATCAAAGAAAATAAAGTCGAGATCGTCGGTGTACGCTTTATTATCTTCCATCAGATCGATAGCGGTAATAACCCCACGACCTGCGCAACCCACGCCTGGCTCAGGACCACCGGACTCTACGCAACGAATATTAAAGCAGCCGGTTTTCACTACCATTTCGTTGGTGATTTTCTCCGCCCCTTGATCGCGGAGTATATCCATTAATGTTTCCTGAGGTTTGCCACCAAGAATAAGACGAGTGGAGTCGGCTTTCGGATCGCAACCATGAATAAAAACTTTTTTACCGTGAAAAAAAGCGAGTGCGGCAGCGGTATTTTGCGTGGTCGTCGATTTACCGATGCCCCCTTTGCCATAAATAGCCAGCTTGCGAGTCATACTGTTTCCTCTAGTCATTAATTGAAGGATGAAAGTGTGTAATGAATTGGCATAAGGGGAATTGCAAAGGCGGGGCCAGATTATGGTAAGCGAAGATATTTAGCGAAAAAAAGCGGGGTGATATCACTTAGCTTATGAAAATACGTGATTTTATTTTTTTACAACGTGGTTATTACTGGCTAAGAATGCACTGGGGGAAAATAAAAAGAGTGTACGCTCAGGTACACTCTCTCTTAAAAACGTACTTTGTGAGTAAAAGTAAGTATCCTCCGGCAGAGCCGGAGGCTTTAGGGTGAGCGCCTCAAAGGCGCCGACAAACCATGAGCCGCCCAA
>NZ_CBFFRJ010000168.1:0-9566 GCF_965644225.1 Phytobacter sp. V91
CATACAGCTCAGCTAAGGTAAGGCTAATACAGATAAGGACTCCACTGAACCCCACCGATTAAATCGCACCTTCCCTAGTTAGTCAGTGACTAGTATTCTCTCGTTTGTATAACTGCAACGATGGGAACCTCATGCAATCACTTTCTATGCTCTCCCTATCGCTTACCTGTGTATTGCTCGCAGGCTGTGGCGACAAAAACACGAATTCGTCTGTCCCCACACAACAGGTTCAGGCAATCCGAGCCCCCCTAGCGCAATATCAGTCCGGGGCAGAAATCACGGGTGAAGTTAAAGCGCGATACCAAGCCAACCTCGCATTCCGTACGAATGGCAGGGTAACTGAACGTCTGGTAGATACCGGTTACCGAGTCAAAAAAGGGGATGTTCTGGCTCGTCTGGACGATACGGAAAAACGGGCTGATGTGGAGATTGCTCAGGCAGAACTACGTTCTGCACGCGCCACATTGAAACTGAAACAGAGCGTTTTTGCTCGTAATCAGAAACTGCTTCCAGTGAAAGCCATCTCTCAAGCGACCTGGGATCAGTCAAGGCAGGAATTACTTACCGCCGAGGCATCCATGGCCTCGGCCAAAGCGTCATTAGATACAGCGCTTGATGCCAGCTCCTTTACCGTTTTGAGGGCTGACGCCAACGGTATTATTACTTCCCGCAATGTTGAAGTTGGTCAGGTCGTCTCTTCGGCACAAACTGTCTTCACGCTGGCTCAAGATGGTCAGCATGAAGCCGTCTTTCAGGTATTTGAGGCCTATTTTCTGCATGGGCAACCGCTTACCAATGTCGATATCGCATTGGTGACAGACCGCTCACGCCAGATACAAGCACAAATAAGGGAGCTCTCTCCCGTACTGACAGAAGCCTCTGGAACCATCCGAATCAAAGCGACATTGCCGGAAGATACGTTGTGGCCGCTCGGAACACCGGTCGTCGGCAAATTCCACTCGCCCCCGCAACAAGGGATCGTTCTACCTGCCAGTGCAATCACTTCTTCACTGGGTATGCCTGCTGTTTGGATTATCGATACGACAAAACATTCAGTTTCGCTACGTGAAGTCACGGTTTCACACTATCGCTCACGCGATTTCATCGTGACAGCAGGGATTGCGCCGCAAGAACTTATCGTTACCAGCGGTGGAAAATTTCTCAGAGAAGGGCAATCCGTATCATGGGAGGAACACTGAAATGAACCGCTATCAATGGCTGTTTTCCTGCTTCTCGGTCGTGTTTCTTTCTGGTTGTGATCAGAAAAGCGCGTCCGAAGATTTGCCTCGCCCCATTCTTTCAATGACTGCAAAATTGGAGCAAACACAGAACATGCACTTACCCGGTACTGTACAGGCACGCTTTGAGTCCGAATTGGCCTTCCAGACCATGGGACGGGTTATATCGCGCTATGTCGACGTGGGCGATCTCGTCCATGAAGGTGACGTACTTGCCGAGCTCGATCCTCTGACGCTACAACTGGGTGTCTTCAGCGCTGAAGCAAACCTTCGCGATGCTGTCGCCCGGCAAGATATTGCGGTATTAACCGAGAAACGCAGACGAGCTTTGGTGAGCGCCAACGCGATGAGCGCCGAAAACCTGGAATTGGCCGAGCAGGAGATGAATTCAGCCCAATCTGCCGTCGTACAAGCAAAAGCGCGCCTGGAAAAAGCACGTGAACAGTTGGGGTACACCAAGCTGAGAGCAAGGTTTGATGGTGTCATCAGCGACGTCTCGGTGGAGGCTGGACAAACCGTCACCGCTGGACAAACCACACTGCGACTGTCACAGCAGGGGTTGCGCGATGTGGTGGTAGACATACCAGAAACGCAGCTTGCCGATTTGCATCTGGGCAGTCGCTTCGATGTTTCACTGCAAATTGACAATACGATACATGCCGTTGGCACACTACGGGAGATTGCGCCGGAAACCGATGCCAGTACACGAACGCGCAGGCTGAAAATAGGTATAGACGGTGCACCAGCACAATTCCGTCTCGGCTCAATGGTCACCGCTACGCCGGTCAAGATAGATCAATCCCATGATGCTATTGTACTACCTGCTACCGCCATCCGGCAGCAAGAGGGCGGATTCTCTGTCTGGATCATTGATCCTACGGCAAAGACGGTTTCACTCAGAGCAGTGGAGATAGAGGCCATTCAGACCGGAACACCATATGTTCGTATCACATCTGGTCTGCACGAGGGTGAAGATGTCGCGATTGCTGGTGTTAACGTGCTGACCCCCGGTCAGAAGGTCCGAATTGAAAGGAAGCCAAATCAGTGAGTAAATTCAACCTTTCGGACTGGGCGCTGAATCATCGTTCCCTCGTCTGGTATTTTGTCCTTGTTTCCGCTCTGGCGGGGCTTTTCTCCTATCTTGAGCTGGGTCGAGAAGAAGACCCTTCTTTCACCATCAAGACAATGGTTATTCAGGCCCAGTGGCCTGGCGCGTCGGCAGAAGAAGTGACCAAACAAGTAACCGACCGTATTGAAAAAAAACTACAGGAGCTCGATACCCTCAAACACACCCGTAGCCAGACTACAGCAGGACAAACCACTATTTTCGTTGATCTCAAAGATGACACTCCGTCGAAAGATGTCCGGCAGATTTGGCAGCGCGTTCGCAATATGATGTCCGATATTCATGGAGAATTTCCGTCTGGTTTGGTCGGGCCATTTTTTAATGACCGTTTTGATGATGTATTCGGCAATATCTATGCATTTACCAGCGATGGCGTGGGACATCGACAATTACGCGATAGGGTCGAAGACGCGCGTAAAAAGATTCTCACGATACCCAACGTTGGCAAAGTCGATATTCTCGGTGCTCAGGATGAGGTTATTTTTCTGGAGCTATCAACCCGCAAAAGCGCGGCCTTGGGTATTGATCGCTCCGCGATAATGGCAGCATTACAGGCACAGAATGCGGTAACGCCTTCCGGTTTCATTGAAACAGGCTCTGAACGTATCGCCCTGCGTGTTGGCGGCGGCTTTATTTCAGAAGAAAGCTTGCGGAATATCAATCTCCGGGTAAATGACCGCTTCCTCCCGCTGAGTGATGTCGTCACGATTACACGCGGTTACGTCGATCCCCCCACTACCCTCTTTCGTTTTAATGGAAAACCCGGCATCGCGTTAGCGGTGGGACTAAAACCCGGCAGCAATTTACTGGAGTTTGGCGACGCACTCGATCGCATGATGAAAAGTATTGTTCATGACTTACCCATCGGTGTATCGGTAGATCGCGTTTCCGATCAGCCCGCTGTTGTCGATGATGCCGTTTCAGGCTTTACACACGCGCTGTTTGAAGCCGTCGCCATTGTTCTGATCATCAGTTTTATCAGCCTGGGCTTGCGGGCCGGACTGGTAGTTGCCATCACTATTCCGTTAGTCCTGGCGATAACCTTTGTGGCGATGTATTACTCGGATATCTCATTACAGCGCATCTCACTCGGTGCGTTGATTATTGCGTTGGGCCTTCTGGTGGATGATGCCATGATTGCGACCGAGATGATGGTCGCCCGACTGGAAGCTGGGGACAGCCTGAGAAAAGCTGCAACGCATGTTTATACATCCACCGCATTCCCGATGCTGACGGGTACGCTCGTCACTGTTGCAAGCTTTATCCCGGTGGGACTCAACGGCAGTAACGCTGGCGAGTTCACCTTTACGCTGTTTGTGGTTATCTCCGTGTCCTTGCTCGTATCATGGGTCGTAGCGGTGCTGATTACCCCTCTGCTGGGAGTAACCATCCTACCCACTACGATGAAAAAGCACGACGAACATAAGAGTAAATTTGGCCAGTTCTTCTCTCGTACTTTGCAGTTTTGCCTGCGGCATCGCTGGTTAACCGTTATCGTAACCGGGATTTTTTTTGCTGCTTCAATTGGAGGAATGTCGCAGGTACAACAGCAGTTCTTCCCGAATTCCGATCGCCCAGAGTTGGTTGTTGACTGGAATCTCCCGCAAAACAGCGCTATTACAGAAACCAGTCGGCAGATGGCGCAGTTCGAGCAGGAAAAACTTAACGGCAACCCCGATGTGCTCCACTGGTCAAGTTATGTCGGATCTGGCGCACCGCGTTTTATTCTGGCTTTTGATGTTCAGCCATCATCCGTTTCTTTTGGGCAGATGGTGATCGTCACCAAAGGGATCGAAGAACGAAACCGACTACTGAAGGATTTCCGAGACTATCTGGGTAAAACCTTCCCGGGTACAGATGCCTATGTCAAGCTGCTGGACATCGGTCCTCCGGTTGGCAAACCGGTGCAGTACCGCGTATCGGGCCCAGAGTTGCAAGTCGTGCGTGACCTGTCGCACAAACTTGCTGCCATCGTTGGTGCTCACCCCTCGTTGAACAATCTAGCCTTTGACTGGAACGAACCTGCACGGGTTGTAAAAGTGAATGTCCTTCAGGATAGAGCCAGACAAATGGGCGTCTCAACGGAAACCATCGCCCAAGCGTTAAACGGTGTGGCTCAGGGCGATACGGTCACGAAAGTCAGAGATGATATTTATCTGGTAGACGTTCTGTGGCGCGGGCAAGAACATGATAGAGGATCGGTCGAATCACTGCTCGATTTACAACTTACGAGCAGCAACGGGCAATTGGTTCCATTGTCTTCCGTTGCCACGTTCCGCTATGAGCTTGAACAGCCAACGATATGGCGCCGCGATCGTACCGCAACGATTACTCTGAAAGCTGGCGTCAACGACGCCACTCAACCCGCGACAATTGTCAAAGCGCTTTCCCCAAGGGTTGATGAACTCAGCAAAAATCTACCTGCAGGGTACGCTATCGATGTAGCTGGTGCCGTTGAGGAAAGTAGTAATTCCCAGGGTCCGATTATCAAGGTCATCCCGCTCATGCTCTTCGTCATGGCGACGATCTTGATGATCCAGTTGCAAAGTTTTCACCGCCTGTTTCTGGTCTTTTCCGTCGCGCCATTGGCCTTGATCGGCGTGGTTGCTGCTTTGCTGTTGAGTAACGCACCGCTCGGCTTCGTCGCCATATTGGGTGTATTGGCTCTCATCGGTATTCTAATTAGGAACTCCGTCATTCTGGTCGTGCATATCGAAACAATGCGTGCAGAAGGCTTGTCCCCCTGGAAAGCCGTCGTAGAAGCCACAGAGCATCGTATGCGGCCAATTATGTTGACGGCTGCCGCAGCCACACTGGCGTTGATCCCCATTTCCAGAGAGATTTTCTGGGGGCCAATGGCCTACGCCATGATGGGCGGCATCATTGTGGGAACCGTGCTGACGCTGCTATTCCTGCCCGCACTCTACCTCATCTGGTTCAGAATTCCGCATGACGTCGAATGAACCACACACTGTTAATATTACACGCCGACGACAAATGTCGTCGGCTCCGAATCAAGAGCCCTGGTGCCACATCTATGAATGCTTTCCTTACAAACAGCTACTCTCACTCTTTTGTCAATCGATCACGGTTGCTGTCGATAATTGTACTGACCTCGGTATTGACAGGATGCACAATGGCACCTGAGTACCAGCGCCCCGTATCACCAGTTGCCACACAGTGGTCCACACTCTCGAATACATCGAATCCTTCCACCAAAACGGCCGCAGATATCGGCTGGCAGGATTTATTCACCGATCCGAAGTTGCGTCAGGTTATACAGCTGTCCTTAGACAATAACCGCGACTTGCGCATTGCAGCGTTGAATATTGAGAAAGCTCAGGCGCAATACCGTATTCAGCGCGCGGATCTGCTACCCAGCGCCAACATTTCTGGTTCAGAATCAGCACAGCGTACTCCAGCTTCGATTTCTTACACGGGCTTTGGCGGCGTTTCCCGTTCATATTCACTCAATGTTGGCGTCAGCGCTTATGAACTCGATCTGTTCGGGCGCGTACGCAGCCTAAAAGAAAAAGCACTACAGTCTTATTTATCTACCGAAGAAACACGGCGTTCAACACATATCAGTTTGATTTCCGAAGTAGCAGGGAGCTACCTGACACTTGCATCGGATCAGGATCTACAACAGCTGGCACATGAAACCTTGCGCAGTCGTCAACAAGCGTATGATCTGCAGCGCCGTCTCACCGACGTCGGAAAATCTTCTCAGTTAGAGCTTCGCCAATCAGAAGGAGAACTGGAAAATGCCCGCGTCGAAGCATTGAATACCGATAAGCTCGTGATGACAGATCGCAATTCACTCGAACTGCTGCTAGGAACGTCACTACCGGACACGTTGCTGCCCGCCCCTGGTGCGTTGACTACACTTCTTGGTGCCAGTGAGATACCATCAGGCTTGCCCTCGGATCTACTACACAACCGTCCAGATATTCTCGCTGCCGAACACGATCTGATCGGCGCTAATGCGAACATTGGTGCAGCTCGTGCCGCATTCTTTCCTAGCATCAGCCTGACTACGTCGATTGGCCGTGCCAGCAACGAGCTATCGAGCCTGTTTGACAGCGGTGGCCGTAGCTGGAGCTTCTCACCACAGATTACCATCCCGCTCTTCGATAGCGGACGTTTGCAGGCTCAGTTGGACACCTCAAAGGTAGAACGCGATATCGCCGTCGCTGAATACGAAAAATCAATCCAGACAGCTTTTCGGGAGGTTGCCGATGCGCTGGCCGATCGAAGCGTAGTCAGCGAGAAACTAGTAGCACAGCGTAAACGCACCGAAGCCGCTCAGGCATCCTATGATTTGGTGCAACTTCAATACTCCAATGAGGTAGCCAGTTATCTGGAGGTACTTGATGCGCAGCGCACACTGTATTCAGCACAACAGGCACTGATTCAAAGCGAGCTATCGCACAAATCAAATCTCATCACACTCTATAAAGTGTTAGGGGGCGGGTGGGCACAATCCCACCCTACAGCAGACTCCGTGGAAAAAAGTCCTTATAAACAATAACTTCTCAGCTCTTACCTTCCAGTACAAGGGCAAAGACAATCTGTTCTCCAGTGACCGTGACTTCTTCACTGCCCCCCAGCTACTCAGGAGCAGTGTAGTGGTTTAATGGATTTGGCCACCTGATAAGAGGTGATATCCTCACCTCATAACAACACAGGTGACACAATGCGAAGGCGTTTCAGCCCCCGAGTTTAAACGGGAATCTGCCCAGTTAGTTCTTGACCAAAATTACACTGTCATGGACGCAGCTAATGCCATGAATGTCGGCCTGTCGACAATGACGCGCTGGGTAAGGCAGTTACGGGAAGAACAGCAAGGTAAATCGCCTAAAGCTTCACCCATAACACCTGAACAGATTGAAATACGTGAGTTAAAGAAAAAACTGCAACGTATTGAGATGGAAAACGAAATATTAAAAAAGCTACCGCGCTCTTGATGTCAGACTCCCTGAACAATTCTCGTTAATCGGGAAACTCAGAGCGCACTATTCTGTGGTTACACTCTGCCACGTGTTCGGGGTTCATCGCAGCAGTTACAAATACTGGAAAAAACGCCCCGAAAAGCCAGACGGCAAGCGGGCTGTATTACGCAGTCAGGTTCTGGAGTTGCATAACATCCGCCATGGCTCTGCTGGCGCAAGAAGTATCGCGACTATTGCAACCCTGAGAGGCTTCAGAATGGGACGCTGGCTTGCCGGCAGGCTCATGAAAGAGCTGGGGCTGATGAGTTGTCAGCAGCCCACTCACCGGTATAAACGTGGTGGTCATGAACACATCGCTATCCCGAATCACCTTGAGCGACAGTTCGCAGTGACAGAGCCCAATCAGGTGTGGTGCGGCGATGTGACGTATATCTGGACAGGCAAGCGTTGGGCTTACCTCGCTGTTGTTCTCGATCTGTTCGCAAGGAAACCGGTGGGCTGGGCAATGTCATTCTCACCGGACAGCAGGCTGACCATCAAAGCGCTGGAAATGGCGTGGGAAACTCACGGTAAACCAGTTGGAGTGATGTTCCACAGTGACCAGGGTAGCCACTATACAAGTAGGCAGTTCCGACAGTTACTGTGGCGCTACCGGATCAGGCAGAATATGAGGAGACGCGGAAACTGTTGGGATAACAGCCCGATGGAACGATTCTTCAGGAGTCTGAAAAACGAGTGGGTGCCGGTGACTGGTTATATAAACTTTAGCGAAGCAGCTCATGCGGTCACAGACTATATCGTCGGGTATTACAGCTCGCTAAGGCCGCATGAATATAACGGTGGGTTACCCCCAAACGAATCGGAAAACCGATACTGGAAAAACTCTCAAGCGGTGGCCAGTTTTAGTTGACCACTACAAGGACACACCATAGTCATAGTAACTCACCACATGCAGCGAGGCGCTCAAACCAACTTTATGTAACCTGTGCCCATTGGTGGTCACTCTGGTGGTCTTGACAGAAAGCGATTTCCGATTTAGCTTAATTATTAGCCAGTTACTGGCAAAGGCGATCCCAGTCAGAGGAGCCATATTTGAAGATCCCGCTTAAGGCAACTTAAGCGGGATTTTTGCTTTTCTGAGTCCGGGTTAAAAGCATCAGGTCAGAATGACCAGCGTTGTAGATACCCGCCGGATCGCATCATGCGTTAATCTGCATACCATCAATCAGCTTCACGCCTTCAGCAGTACGTAACCAGCGTGGCGCTTTCATTTCTGCTGCGAAGTAGCTCACCAGATCGAACAGCAGCCAGCTAAGGTACTTCTCCGTTTCAAAGTCAGCCCCCTGCCCTGACAAAATCCGGGTGAGAGCAAGGCAATAGTGGCAAAGCGCAGTGCATTCAGGCTCGAAACGCGGAGAAATGGCAGGAAGTGTGTCAACGGTCAGGCTTTCAACCAGATGGGGAGGAACAGGCTCTAACAACGTGGGTTGCAGCAGCGCAAGACACGCGTTGAGCCTGCCGTAGAGCGCCATTTTGAGTGCGGGATCGTTGCTTTCGAGCAGGGTTTCGGCAAAGTTTTCGCTGTAACTGGCCAGTACGGTGAAATCCGTGGCAGCATTGAAGGGTACAGCAAGTAACGGGTGTGTTTGAGTGAGGGTTGTAGCCATAAGGCAACCTCCGGTATGTGGTTTAAATTTCACCACCGAAGAGACCAATCTTACGGGTGGTGAACTGAACGGAGTTGGTCTTACCGGCCATACCTACACCGGCGCACCTTGCGGTGCCCCCGTCCAGCACACCATAGAGACGTAGCCGAACGCACGACATAAAAAAAGCGCGGAAGCGCCATTATGTCGCAGGTATGATATTCAGGAGACCAATCCCGGTACCTGATTTTGCAGGTACGGGCAAAAGGTACAGCTTTCGGTCGAAAACGGCAAGGGCAGTCGTGGAAGCAAGGTCGCAGATTTAAAAAGATAAATCAGGGTTACCACACCAGGCATCCAATAACGGGAAACTCACGGGGGAATTATTCCTCCTGCCGCCCGTTGCTCTGCCTGCTTATCTACAATGTTAAAGTCACATTCTTTTGCGGCTTCTTCCCTGCCCTTAAACTTGCTTCGCAATGGTGAAATGGGGTTAAGCTGAATGTTGCTGTATCCGTTCAAACCTGAGTTAGGGAAGGTGCGATTTAATCGGTGGGGTTCAGTGGAGTCCTTATCTGTATTAGCCTTACCTTAGCTGAGCTGT
>NZ_CBFFRJ010000169.1:0-9265 GCF_965644225.1 Phytobacter sp. V91
GTGCGGGCATCGTGAAAAATCTATGGCAAAGAAAGCCTTATGTTCTCATAACTGACGATTAAATCGCACCTTCCCTATGTTCCTTGGGGACTGTCCTCACCCAATTTTTCAGATCCCATTCCGCCCAGGTTGAAAGACGAACCTCCTGAGAACGGCAACCGAAGACCACCAGCAGACGTAACAGAGTTGCATAGTAGGGTTTGAACAACTTCTCTGAGCATGAGCGCCAGATTTGCGCCAGTTCGTCCATATCATGAACCCTGTCGCCTTTGTCCTGCTTTTTACCCACATCCTGAATGGTCAGGTCATCAAGAGCATTACTAACGGCGTAACGTCGAACACGGCAGAATTTAAGCGCCTGTTTGCACATCTGTAAAACATAACCGGCTGCCACAGGCGTTTCACGTTTGGCTTTGTCAAAACATTCGAGCCAGTGGCGCGTGTCGCACAGAGAAAGAGGTAAATCACCAATGTAGGGATAAATGTGCTTATCGAGCTGGGCCTCATGTCGATTCACGTTAACACGGTGATGGGCCGCATACTCACTAATCCAGTAAGACATGGCGTCTCTTACCGTTACCGGGCGAAGGATCTCTTCAGTCCGCGCATCAAGCTGGAATTTTGGGTTTTTCCCTTCAGCCAGCCAGGCACGGCATTCTTCCCGCCGCCCACGTGCCAGTTTAAGCGACATATCCGGATAGTTCCCCAGAGTGAGCCTTTCCAGCCGGGAATCTCTACCGCCGAGACGATACGAAAAAATCCAACTAATGGATCCGGAGCGAAGCAAACGGACGCTCAAACCGTCACCATCAGCCATCATTTCCTCTCGTTCACGCACGGAACCAAGTAACGCTTTTAGCTTTTTGTCGCTTAGCTTGTTGGTGGATCCAGCCATAAAACCTCAGTTCATAAAAAGTTTGTGATACACCTTGTGATACACGGCTCAGTGTAAGCCCCCAAACAGCAATGAATAACAATAAACAAGAAAGGCAACAAAAACACTATAAATCATATAGTTAAACTAAATCACTTAGACCATGACGAACGGTAATAAACCATGATTGTGAACATACGGCATGAACTGATAGTTATCAGAGACTGCTTCTAAAAAGGCGCGAACCGGCATGGGGACGCGCCTTTTTTATTGCTGTAAATAGCGATAAAACTTATCTTCTCCCATCTTTTCCCACGCTTAATTTCGTGTATATTCGCAACGGATAAATCTGAAATCAGGATAAACGGGATGATTAGAAAATACTTCTGGCTGGTTGTTTTTGCCCTGTCTGTCCTGTTGCTGGATACCGTGATCATGCAGTGGATCGAGTTCCTGACAACAGAGGTAGATAAATGCCGAAATATGAATTCCGTTAATCCGCTTAAACTGGTGAACTGTACCGAGCTCGATTGACATGTGCTCACAGGTGCACTGTCTCCTGCGTGTTCAGGGATATAAACCTCGTTAAGTCATCCGTTCTGGATGGCCGCTGTCTCAGCCCTTTTCGCCCCTGCAAATGTAGTTAGCGTAACGCTTTTTTGTGAATGAGTTGATGACATCATGCTGGTTAGCCAATACGACCAAATCCTTGTTGTTGTTTCTTTTATTGTTGCCATTCTGGCGTCTTATACAGCCCTGAATATGGCTGGCCGTGTCTCCACCAGCACCGGATCCTCAGCATGGGTCTGGTTGACGGGGGGAAGCGTGGCAATGGGCATTGGCATTTGGGCCATGCACTTTATCGGCATGCTGGCCATGGATATTTCCATGCATCTGCGCTATGACCCGCTCTTAACAGCGCTATCGATGATCATTGCGATTGCCTCTTCACTGTTCGCACTCTGGCTGGTCAGTGGGACTGAATTGACGATGCATCGTCTGTTTCCCGGCGCGTTTGTCATGGGCATGGGGATTGTCGCCATGCACTATACCGGCATGGCAGCGCTTCAGATCACGCCTGCCATTATGTGGGACAAAACCTGGGTCGCCATTTCTGTCATTATCGCCTTACTCGCCTCTTTTGCCGCGCTTTGGCTCACCTTCCGTTTGCGTTATGAAGCGGCCCAGGTCGCGCTGATGCGGTTTGGTGCGGCGATCCTGATGGGGTTCGCCATCGCAGGCATGCACTACAGCGGCATGATGGCGGCACAATTCCCCCATGACGACCCGATGGACCACCATGGCGTGAACGGTAACTGGCTGGCGGTGCTGGTCAGCGTGGTTGCCTTCTCCATCCTTGGTATTACCTTACTGGTCTCCATGCTTGATGCGCGCCTTCAGGCCCGGACATCATTGCTGGCATCGTCACTCGCCGCCGCCAACCGTGAACTTGCTCAGCTTGCGCTTCACGATACGCTCACTCGCCTGCCTAATCGCGTATTGCTGGAAGACCGTCTGGATCAGGCCATCAATAAAGCCCGGCGGGAAGGGAACTTCTTTGCGCTGATGTTTATGGATCTGGACGGGTTTAAAACGGTCAATGATGCCTACGGGCATGATGTCGGTGACAAGTTGTTGGTTACTGTTTCCGAACGGCTTAAACAACAGCTAAAAGGGCAATATACCCTGGCGCGAATGGGGGGAGATGAGTTCGTGCTGCTTACCGAGGTCAATGCCCCGGACGAAGCTGCGACTCTTGCCGGTTCGCTGGTTCGTGTTATCGATAAACCTTTTAATATCGATCCCTACGATATTATGGTGACCCTGAGCGTTGGCATTGCGCTGTATCCGCACGATGGCAAAAACGAACGTGAGTTGATGTTCAATGCCGATGCTGCGATGTATCACACCAAACATATGGGGCGCAACGGCTACCACTTCTTCCAGCCTTCGATGAACTCGCTCGCTCAGACCCAATTGCAGCTAATGAACGATTTATGGCTGGCGACCGAGCGCAAAGAGTTTCGTCTGGTCTACCAGCCCAAGTTTCAGGCACCTGCCGGGCCGATTATTGGCTTTGAAGCACTTCTGCGCTGGCAGCACCCACAGCGTGGGCTTCTCGCTCCCGATGCTTTCCTGCCTCTGGCAGAAAAAACAGGCCTGATTGTGCCGCTGGGGAACTGGGTAATTGATGAAGCCTGTCGACAACTGAGCGAATGGCGCGCGCAGGGCAATACCAACTGGTCCGTTGCGGTGAATCTCTCGACCCTCCAGTTCGAACAACCCTCGCTGGTACAAACCATCATGGATAGCCTCAGTAAACATGACATTCCAGCGGAAACCTTGATTCTGGAAGTTACCGAAACGACCGCCATGACCAATCCGGATGAGAGTGTGCGAGTCCTCACGCAGCTCACTGATGCCGGTGTTCAGGCCTCTATTGATGATTTTGGTACCGGCTATTCAAGCCTGCTCTACCTGAAGCGTTTGCCGGCCTGCGAGCTAAAAATTGACCGCGCATTTGTCCGGGAACTGGGCAGCGACACCGATGATGCCACCATTGTTTCAGCCATTGTGGCGCTGGCGAAAACGCTGAATCTGAAAATCGTGGCTGAAGGGGTTGAAACCACCGAGCAGCAGACATTCCTCACCGACTTAGGCTGCAACACCCTACAGGATTATTTGCTGGGCAAGCCTGTATCAGCCGATGTCATCAGTGCGCAAGGCAACGGCCTGTGTGTTCAGCAAGGCCCACAGTAACAAGCTCTTTGGTCTATTCGGCTAATCGTTAATAATGAATGCACCTGCAGGTGCATTCATTTTTCCGCTTCAGTATGCCAATTGGATTATTCGCATCTAAATACGTATACCAGCGTAAAACCCTGGCCATTTGCTTTTTCATTAAATTTTTATATCGCCACACGCCATTTTTTTATTATCAGCCTCATATTTTCTGCATGATTGCATTAATCAGCGCGATACCCTCCATGATGTTTACACTGCTCATACTTTGAGATTATTGAGCGCAAGTCATCGCCGTTTACTGAATGATAAAATAGCACTTCGATCCTGGGCTGGTATCGGTTTATTTTATGCCGGGGATCGTGATGATTATTAGAGGTAAGATGATGAAAAGACTAATTTCCGTCGCACTGCTTACGGCTTTACTGGCAGGTTGCGCACATGATTCACCTTGCGTACCAACTTATGATGATCAGGGTCGCCTGGTACATACCAATACCTGCGTGAAGGGCACAACTCAGGACAACTGGGAAACGGCAGGAGCTATCGCAGGTGGTGCAGCTGCACTGGCAGGGCTCACGCTGGGTATCGTCGCCCTCACTAAATAAATTCTTTATCTAAAGCGCGGAGTTGCCGCGCTTTGCTTTATTTCGGTGCAGTTCATTTTTATTGCGTAAATTTTTAGCATCACAAAAGGGCAGCCACAAAAAAAACAGCATATTTACAGCCGATCCCAACACCTATTTTTCAATTATTTATAGTCTTCCCGTGATGTATTTCACAAAGTAAATCGATCCTCTTCCCTGCTTATATTACCCCTGGAAACTTGTTTGTTAGCACAATCCGCTGAATGAAAGTTTTTTGCTCTATTTTGTGGCGCAGGTTGAAGTTTTGCACCACGCCAGGGCGATTGAGTTATTTTTTCCTGTCTACACTCTCAATATTACGCGTGCGGGGTCGCATATTCCCGCATTCGTAAAACTGGCACTACCTTTGCTTAAGAGTGTATGGCCAAAGCCACAGACAGGTTTCAGGCGTTTCCCGGACGCCTTATATAACGATAATTTTCTGCCACACAGGATGCATTATGAAAAAGATGATGATTGCCAGCCTGGTTGCTGCCGGTGCTCTGTTTGCTGTTGCAAATCAGGCGCATGCGGGCGCTACTCTGGATGCCGTTAAAAAGAAAGGCTTCGTACAATGCGGTATCAGCGATGGTCTGCCTGGCTTCTCTTATGCGGATGCAAATGGCAAATTCACCGGTATTGACGTAGACGTTTGCCGTGGCGTTGCGGCAGCCGTATTTGGTGATGACAGCAAAGTAAAATATACCCCTCTGACTGCAAAAGAGCGTTTCACCGCCCTGCAATCTGGTGAAGTTGATGTGCTTTCCCGTAATACCACCTGGACCTCTTCACGTGATGCCGGCATGGGGATGTCTTTCACTGGCGTAACCTATTACGACGGTATCGGCTTCCTGACGCATAACAAAGCGGGCCTGAAAAGCGCGAAAGAGCTGGATGGCGCAACAGTATGTATTCAGGCCGGTACTGATACCGAGCTGAACGTGGCGGATTACTTTAAATCCAACAATATGAAATACACTCCGGTGACCTTCGACCGTTCTGATGAATCCGCAAAAGCACTGGAATCAGGCCGTTGCGATACGCTGGCTTCTGACCAGTCTCAGCTGTATGCATTGCGAATCAAACTGAGCAACCAGGCTGAGTGGATCGTCCTGCCGGAAGTTATCTCCAAAGAGCCTTTGGGCCCGGTTGTACGCCGTGGTGATGATGAGTGGTTCTCTGTTGTTCGCTGGACACTGTTTGCCATGCTGAACGCAGAAGAAATGGGCATCAACTCTAAAAACGTTGACGAAAAAGCAGCTAACCCGGCAACGCCTGATATGGCACACCTGCTGGGCAAAGAAGGTGATTTCGGTAAAGACCTGAAACTTGATAACAAATGGGCTTATAACATTATCAAGAAAGTGGGTAACTACGGAGAAATCTTCGAACGCAATGTCGGTTCTGAAAGTGCGCTGAAAATCAAACGTGGCCAGAACAACCTCTGGAACAACGGCGGCATTCAGTACGCTCCGCCAGTACGTTAATACGTAAGTGTTGTAACGGGTGCCACCGCCGTGTGGCACCCAGCCCAGAGTCATGGCTACCGAGGTTTTCCTATGTCCCAACGCCGCCCAACCGTTAAAGGATCGCTCTCCTTTTCTAACCCAGCGGTTCGTGCCTGGCTGTTTCAAATCATCGCGGTTATCGCTGTTGTTAGCATCGCGATTTATTTGATACACAATACTGTAACTAACCTGAACAATCGCGGTATTACTTCCGGTTTCGGGTTCCTGGATCGCGCTGCCGGATTTGGCATCGTTCAACATCTCATTGATTATCAACAAGGTGATACCTACGGTCGGGTCTTCTTTGTTGGGCTGCTTAACACACTGCTGGTTTCAGCGCTGTGTATCGTCTTTGCATCGTTTATTGGTTTCTTCCTTGGGCTTGCCCGTCTGTCGGATAACTGGTTATTACGCAAACTCTCAACCATTTATATCGAGACATTTCGTAATATCCCGCCGTTACTGCAAATCTTCTTCTGGTACTTTGCCGTACTGCGAAACCTGCCCGGTCCACGCCAGGCAGTGAACGCGATGGATTTGGTGTTTGTGAGTAACAGGGGGTTATACATTCCATCCCCACAAATGGGCGAAGGGTTACTGGCATTTATTGCCGCTATTGTTATTGCTGCCGCAATCGTTATCGGGCTCTATCGCTTTAACAAGGCGCACCAGATCAAAACGGGACAATTGCGTCGCACCTGGCCAACGGCACTTGCTCTGATTATTGTGCTTCCATTACTGGCGCACTGGTTATTCGGCGCCGCAGTACACTGGGAAGTACCGCAACTTCGCGGCTTCAACTTCCAGGGTGGACTGGTACTGATCCCTGAACTGGCGGCACTGACCATCGCCCTGTCTGTTTATACCTCTGCATTTATTGCCGAGATTATTCGCGCAGGCATTCAGTCAGTCCCATATGGTCAGCATGAAGCTGCGCGTTCGCTCGGGATTCCGAATCCGGTCACGCTACGCCAGGTCATCATTCCGCAAGCGATGCGCGTCATTATTCCGCCGCTGACCAGTCAGTATCTGAATATTGCCAAAAACTCTTCGCTTGCTGCCGCCATCGGTTATCCGGATATGGTCTCCCTGTTTGCCGGTACGGTGCTAAACCAGACCGGACAAGCCATTGAGACCATCGCGATCACCATGTCTGTTTACCTGATTATTAGTCTGGCAATTTCGTTGCTCATGAACATTTATAACCGTCGCATTGCATTAATTGAGCGCTAAGGAACTCTGATGACAAAAGCTATTCTGTCTCACTCTACGCGCCAGAAACGGACGACCGGCAGCGAAACCCTGCTGTGGATGAAGAAAAATCTATTCTCCAGTTGGACCAATTCACTGCTGACCCTGTTTGCAGTGTGGCTGATGTGGACGCTCATTCCACCATTGCTGAACTGGACGATATTTCAGGCGAACTGGATTGGCTCAACCCGTGCGGAATGTACCAAAGCGGGGGCCTGCTGGGTCTTTATCCATGAGCGATTTGGCCAGTTTATGTATGGGCTCTATCCGCATGAACAACGCTGGCGCATTAACCTTGCTCTGATTGTCGGCCTGCTCTCTATTGCGCCGATGTTCTGGAAAGCGTTACCTGCCCGTGGTCGTTACATTGCCTGCTGGGCCATCGTCTACCCGGTTATCGTGTGGTGGCTGATGTATGGCGGTTTTCTTGGGCTGGATAGGGTTGAAACCCGCCAGTGGGGTGGCCTGACTCTGACGCTTATCATCGCATCAGTAGGGATTGCCGGCGCACTGCCGTTGGGTATTCTGCTGGCACTGGGCCGCCGCTCAACAATGCCTGTCGTCCGGGTACTTTCGGTGGTGTTTATCGAGTTCTGGCGTGGCGTCCCGCTGATCACCGTGCTGTTTATGTCTTCAGTCATGCTGCCGCTGTTTATGTCCGAAGGCACCAGTATCGATAAGCTGATCCGTGCGCTGGTTGGGGTGATTTTATTCCAGTCGGCCTATGTCGCCGAAGTCGTGCGCGGTGGGTTGCAGGCTCTTCCCAAAGGGCAATATGAAGCCGCCGAATCACTGGCTCTGGGTTACTGGAAAACACAGGGGCTGGTCATTCTGCCGCAGGCGCTGAAAATGGTTATACCCGGCCTGGTCAATACCATCATTGCCTTATTTAAAGATACCAGCCTTGTGATCATCATTGGCCTGTTCGATCTGTTTAGCAGCGTTCAGCAAGCCACAGTGGATCCCGCCTGGCTTGGCATGTCCACTGAAGGCTATGTCTTTGCCGCATTAGTTTACTGGATTTTCTGTTTTAGCATGTCGCGCTACAGCCAGCATCTGGAGAAGCGCTTTAACACCGGGCGTTCAGCGCATTGAGGAAATTATGAGTCAAATTACTATGCAACCTGCCGACGCGATGATTACGCTCGAAGATGTGAATAAGTGGTACGGGCAATTCCACGTGCTGAAGGATATCAATCTGAAGGTGAAACAAGGGGAGCGCATTGTGTTGTGCGGGCCGTCAGGCTCCGGCAAATCAACCACCATTCGCTGCATCAATCACCTGGAAGAACACCAGCAGGGCCGTATTGTTGTTGATGGTATTGAGTTAAATGAAGACATCCGCAATATTGAGAAAGTCCGTCAGGAAGTTGGGATGGTGTTTCAGCACTTCAACCTCTTTCCCCATTTAACCGTACTGCAAAACTGTACGCTGGCACCAATTTGGGTGCGTAAAATGCCGAAGAAAGAAGCTGAAGCGCTGGCGATGCATTACCTGGAGCGCGTCCGTATTGCTGAACATGCCCACAAATTCCCGGGTCAGATCTCGGGTGGTCAGCAGCAGCGTGTGGCAATAGCACGCTCGCTGTGCATGAAACCTAAAATCATGCTGTTTGATGAACCCACCTCAGCACTGGATCCGGAGATGGTGAAAGAGGTTCTTGATACCATGATTGGTCTTGCTGAGTCTGGTATGACAATGCTTTGTGTGACGCACGAGATGGGCTTTGCCCGTACCGTTGCAGACCGCGTGATCTTTATGGATCGTGGTGAAATCGTAGAGCAGGCACCGCCGCAAGAGTTCTTCGCACATCCAAAATCAGAGCGTACCCGCGCGTTCTTGTCTCAGGTTATTCACTAATCTCCCTCAGCCCGGTGGTATTTTACCTCCGGGCTTCTTCTTCACTTTAGTAAGCAAAACAGAATGACTTAAAGGCCATTCTGCGTGATGGTCTCTGCATTTTTCTATCCGAAGGTTTACTGCAATATGCAAAAGGCCCAGTTTTTCGACTGAGCCTCTTGTTTTATTTGATGTCCGGTTGTTAAGGGTGGCCCGTTGCGTAGCAATCTGTCTTGACGGCCTTGTTCCTGACTGATTTTCTCAGCTCAAAGCAGTCACTCACATCAACAAACAGCAGAAAGCAAAAGGCCCAGTCTTTCGACTGGGCCTTTTGCTTTATTTGATGTCTGGCAGTTCCCTACTCTCGCATGGGGAGACCCCACACTACCATCGGCGCTACGGCGTTTCACTTCTGAGTTCGGCA
>NZ_CBFFRJ010000170.1:0-9085 GCF_965644225.1 Phytobacter sp. V91
TTCGACACCCATATCAAAACCGGTAACTCTCAACCTTTCAAGGTCAAGTGTCAGATCAAGTCGCGACTAATACAGATTATGTTATCGCCTTTGGCGGCGGCAGCCCGATCGACACCGCCAAAGCGGTAAAAATCCTCACCGCCAACCCAGGCCCCTCCACCGCCTATTCCGGCGTGGGTAAAGTGAAAAACGCGGGCGTTCCACTGGTGGCCATTAATACCACCGCAGGAACAGCGGCTGAAATGACCAGCAACGCCGTAATCATCGACTCTGCCCGCCAGGTGAAAGAGGTCATCATCGACCCGAATATCATTCCGGATATTGCCGTCGATGACGCCAGCGTGATGCTGGAAATCCCGGCGGCGGTGACGGCGGCAACCGGGATGGATGCCCTGACCCACGCAGTAGAAGCCTATGTTTCCGTTGGCGCCCATCCGTTGACCGATGCCAATGCGCTGGAAGCGATTCGCCTTATCAATCTGTGGCTGCCAAAAGCGGTCGATAACGGCCATAACCTTGAGGCCCGTGAGCAGATGGCTTTCGGTCAGTATCTGGCAGGTATGGCATTCAACAGCGCCGGTCTTGGCCTGGTGCACGCCCTTGCCCACCAGCCAGGCGCGACTCACAACCTGCCGCACGGAGTGTGCAACGCCATCCTGCTGCCGATCATCGAAAACTTTAACCGCCCGAATGCGGTGGTGCGCTTTGCGCGCGTCGCCCATGCTATGGGAGTTGATACTCAGGGCATGAGCGATGAAGCGGCAAGTCGCTCAGCCATCCAGGCCATTCGCGATCTGAGCGCCCGCGTGGGTATTCCGACAGGCTTCAGTAAGCTGGGCGTCACCAAAGAAGATATCGAAGGCTGGCTGGACAAAGCGCTGGCTGACCCGTGCGCACCGTGCAACCCGCGCACCGCCAGCCGCGAAGAAGTCCGTGAGCTTTACCTGGAGGCATTATGATCCGTAAGGCCTTTGTGATGCAGGTTAACCCTGATGCACACGAAGAGTACGAACGTCGCCATAACCCGATCTGGCCTGAGCTTGAGGCGGTGCTGAAAGCGCATGGCGCGCACCATTACGCCATTTATCTCGATAAAGCACGTAACCTGCTGTTCGCCAGCGTGGAAATTGAGTCTGAAGAGCGCTGGAACGCGGTGGCGAACACCGATGTCTGCCAGCGCTGGTGGCGGCATATGAGTGATGTGATGCCCGCCAACCCGGATAACAGCCCGGTAAGTGCGGAGCTTAAAGAGGTGTTTTACCTGGCGTAAAAACGAAATAGCTCCCCGCAAGGGGAGCTATTGCCAGTACAGATGGGTTTCGACATCCTGCGAATGATGTAAGACGCGGATAACGATGATGGCTTGCTCATCTTCTTTATAGAAAATGACATGCTGCCGACTGGGAAATGAACGGATATCCTGCCCTAATTCCTCTCTGCGCCTGCCAGCACGATGTTGTGCAATGTGACCAAACACCGAAGATAAATGCAGAATGTAGCGATCGGCCTTTTCCATACCGAACATCTCAAAACCGTATAACCAAATGCTTTCAAGATCTTCATTGGCTTTTGGCGTTAACTCAATCTCTCTCATCCTTTGTCGCCACCCTGGCTTTGATATTTCGAAGGAAAGCATCCTGCTCCCATTTTTTCGCTTCGCCGCTTGCCAGCCCTTCAGCTAAAAGCGAGCGCAGATGATTTAAGCGTGATTGTGCCTGCTGCTCACGCAATAGCCTTAAGGAATCACGAACCACTTCACTTTGCGTTCGATAATCTCCGGCGGCGATCAGTGATTCAACAAACTCACGAAGTTCATCGCCCAGATCTACAGTCATTGTACGTGCCATACCCACCCCAGATGTAAGAACTATTCTTACAGTTTAAATTAACTCCGGGTTAATTTGCCACCGCAAGAGGAGGCTCATTTTTTTGCCCGATGACGCGACGCTTATCAGGCCTACGGGAACAGACGTTTTGTAGGCCGGATAAGGCGTTTACGCCGCCATCCAGCGTTATCTCGCCTCCAGCGTATTTGTGGGTGCTGACACCGTCTTTCTGCCGCTCAGGGTGAACGCCGACAGTAAGGTAATGGCCAGCACAAAGCAGCCGAGGATCAGATAGGTGTCCTGGAAGCCAATCCTGTCATACATATTACCGGCGAAGGCGGAGAGGAAAATGGCCGCCAGTTGTTTGGCGAAGTTGAAACCAATCAGATAGATAGTGGCCGACAAGCGGGTATCAAACACCCCGGTGATGTATTTAAAGGCCCCCACCAGCAGGAACGGCACTTCCAGCGCATGCAGCATTTTCAGCGCAATCACTTCATAGACGGTGGTGGCAAACGACGAACCAATGATGCGCGTGGCCATCATCAGCCCGGCAATCAGCAGCGTATTTTTGGCCCCAATCCGGTTAATGATCCACGGAGAGCAGAACATAATCACCGCATTGCATAATTCCCCCGCCGTGGTGGTAAAACCAAAGGCTTTGGTTCCGGCCTCAGGCGTGGCAAAGAAGGACTTAAAGAAAGTGGCAAACTGCTGATCGAACACATCGTAGACGCAGGCCACGCCCACCACGTACAGAATAAACATCCACATTCTTTTCATGCGAAACAGGTCAATCACCATTTTCACATTAATGGTCGATGGACGACCCTCACCTTCCGCCACGGATAACGCTTTCGGCGATTCTGTTTTGGCCAGCGCCAGCAGCACCATTAAAACGACTGCAGCGGCTGAACCCATCCAGAAAACAAATGCCGGGTTAATGCTGAACAAAATCCCTGCCGTTGAGGCACACAATCCCCAGCCCAGACAGCCGAACATCCGCGCTTTGCCGTATTCAAAATGGCTATGGCGGCTCACTCTCTCGACATAAGCCTCAATCGCGCCGGAGCCGGCAGAAAAGACAAAACCAATATACAAGCCGCCCGCCAGCGCGCCTGCCCAGATATTAAATTTGAGCAGCGGGGCAAAAACGTAGAGGAAAAACGGGGCGAACAGCACCAGCATGCTGACGATAACCCACAGCATATTTTTCTTCAGGCCCAGTTTGTCGGAGAGGATCCCGAGGATCGGTTGAAAGGAAATAGCCGACAGCGACATACAGGAAAAAACAATGCCGGTATGGGTTTTACTTAATCCTATTTCATCAGAGAGCCAGATAGGCAGAAACGGAAAACAGGTGGCCATGATGAAGAAATACAAGAAAACGAATAAACCAAAGATCCAGAATGTTGGGTTATTTTTATGGGTACAGGCGGTCGTGTTCATTATTATTATCCTCAGTATTGAGGCCGCAGTGCGGCCCCGTTGGGGTCACACGCGTTCAAAACCGATCAGAATGGCGCTTTCCGGATCGAGCACCGGCAGCGAAATTCCGGCCTGCATCAACCACTCGCCGCTGGCGATGTGTGGCGTCGTCATCCAGGCCGGAAGCTGGCGCATAGTGTGCCCGCCCTCGTCGGTAATGAGAATATTGGGGTGATCGAGAAGCGTAATACGGTACCGCGCCCCGGCATCCAGCCCGGCAACCCGCAGCGGCGCCAGCAGCGTATAGTCTGGCATCGCCAGCTGGCTCACCGTAAACAACCCCTGCCGCTTGTCCTGGCTGACAATGCCCTGCACGAGAGTGGTGGCGTCTGGCATATCAATACGCCACTGGGTGCCGGTATGAATCACCTCGCGCCACTGCTTATAGAGCGCAGCGTAATGGCGATAGCCTTCGCGTTCCTTCGCATCGGCATTAACCGGATCCAGCTCCAGCCCCAGATGACCGAAAAGTGCCGTCAGGCCACGAAACTCAATGCTGTGCTGGCGGTAAGTGGCATGACACTGGTGATTGCCGATATGCGCGCCCATCACCTCAGGCGGGAAGAAATAGCTCATCCCGCGCTGGATGATATTACGCTCCAGCGCATCGTTGTTATCTGAGGCCCAGAAACGGTGGCAGCGCGTCAGGACTTCATAATCGATACGCCCACCACCGGCTGAGCAGGACTCAAATTCAATGTGCGGGAACCGGCTGCGTAAGGTGTCGAGCAGACGGTAAAAGGCCCGGGTTTGCGCATCCGCAGCGGCACGTCTGCCGTGACCCGGCTGGACCAGCTCACGGTTCATATCCCACTTCACGTAATCAATGTTGTGCTCGCCAAGCAGCCAGCTCATCCTCTCCAGCAGATAATCAAAGGCTTCCGGTAGGGTAATATTCAATACCAGCTGATGACGCCCAAGGATCTGCGAGTAGTCATCCAGCGCCAGTACCCAGTCTGGATGCGCACGGTACAAATCGGAATTCGGGCTGATCATTTCCGGTTCAACCCAGATGCCAAACTCCATCCCCAGCCCTTTCACATGCTCAATAACCGGCTGCAATCCCTGCGGGTATTTACCCTCGTCCAGATACCAGTCGCCAAGGGCGGCAAAGTCGTCATTGCGTCCTTTAAACCAGCCATCATCAATAATAAAACGCTCCACACCCAGCGCTTTCGCCTCTTCGGCCATCTTCATGATATAAGCCGGGTCGTGGTCAAAATAGATCCCTTCCCAGGTGTTAAGGTGCACCGGGCGGGGCTTATCCTGGACGAACTTGATGATGTTGCTGCGCAGGAACTGGTGGAACTGCTGGCTCATGCCGTTGAGCCCACGGGAAGAGTGGCTGGCATAGAGCCATGGCGTCCACAGCGTTTCGTCTTCTGCCAGCGCCATTTCGCCGGGTAAATAGAGGGCTTCGGCCTGAAGATAGCGGCGACCGTCGGTTTTCACCTCAGCACGCAAGCGGTGGTTACCGCTCCAGCCAAGATGCGCCCCCCAGACGCTGCCCTGAGATTCACTGAAGCCCGGAGTGCCGGTCATCAAAGCCGGGAAGTGTTCATGCGAGGTGCGACCGCGGCGGTTTTCAATAACGAAGCTGTCGTGTTCAAGCCGCACGCGATGGGGTTGAAACTCGCGGATCCAGCGTCCGTGAAAGGCCATCACATCGCGCGCGTACTCCGCCACCGGCAGCGTGACGGCAAAACGATTGACCTGCCACGCGGTGGTGAACAGGTTGGTCAGCCCATGGCGCACCTGCAATACACCGCAGGCGTCGAGGATAATCTCACTGGTCAGCCGCAGCCCGGCCACCTCATCTTCGCTCGTCAGCGTCAGGCTCTGCCCCGTACGCTGCACATTAACCGTGGTAAAAATCGGCGAACCGTCAAGACCATCACGATGCCCTTCCAGACCCGGCGAACCGAACAGGCCATGTCCGGATTCCGCCATCAGCGTGACCGGGGAGTCGACATCCAGTCGGCCATTGGCGACCGGGCGACTCAGGCTTTGCGCATCGCCCGGCGAAAAGTGACTGAGGTGCGGCCCCCAGTAGATAATTTCAGCAAAGGGGTGGGTTTTGATAACAACATCGTTGATGGCGCTTTCAAGGCGCAGGTAACAAGCTTCCATGTGGCGTCTCCAGATTCGGGATGCCACCATCCTTGATCCGAAACGTTTCGGGTAACAACCAAAACGTTTCGGATATGTGATCAGCTCAAAATTTTAACCATGGTTTGTGGGATTTCAGGCAGTGACGCCGGGGCGGAACTCCGTCTGCCAGAGTACCTGTAATTGGTCTACAGGTTCGCCTGCAATCAACTGACGAACCATGTCGGCAATTTGCTTACCGACCGCCTCACGGGTGGCCTGCACCACGGCGGCAACATCCACATCCACAATGCTGTCGTCAGGCAAGCCGTCATAAACCACCAGCGCCACGCGGTTATCGCCCTGTAACTTACCGTGCTTCAAGAGCGCCATGGCCGCACCATCACCGTGGGTGTTGCAGTCGGTAATGATGGCCTGCGGCGGCAACGGCTGTGCAAGCAGCGCCTCAACCGCCTGATACCCCGCGCGACGTGACGGCGGTAAGGTGCGCAACCACTGGTCAGAAAGTCCGCTTTCCCGTAGCGCATCCAGATACCCCTGGCGGCGCTGGGCGATAAAGGCCTGATTGTTGTGCTCACCGAGCATCGCGATACGCTGATAGCCTTTTTCGATCAGGTAACGGGTGGCATGCCAGCTTCCGGCGTAGTTATCAAAATCGAACCAGGCATAGGGTCTGGCAAGATGGCTGCGCCCAAGGGCAAGGAACGGAAAACCCGCCGCCTGAAGCTGTTCCAGCCGGACGTCGTTATCCAGCGTATGAGCGACAATCAGGGCATCAACACGGCGGCTTTGCACCATGCGCAGGTAACTATGCTTGTCTGACAGATCATCATCAGCAATCAGCAGCAGGTCGATGTCATGGCTCGCCAGCTCCCGGCTGATTTCGCCAACCATCTCCATAAACACGCTATTGTTCAACGGAACGGGGTGCACCGGGAAAACCAGCCCAACGGCGTCAATTTTGCCCATCTTCAGCCGACGGGCAAAAGTATTGGGCCGATAGCCACGCCTGTCGGCCTCCGCCTGCACGCGGGCGCGCGTCTCCTGCGACACGTCGTCGTAGCCATTCAGCGCACGGCTGACGGTGGTAACGGAGATACCGAGTTGTTTAGCAATTGCTTTAAGTGACATACCTTTCCGTGTCTGTAGACCGCGTGAAACATTAACAGTGTCCTGCCAGCGCGGCGGCTTAATTCTGTTCTGCCATCATAATGGCTTCAGTATCCGGCTCCAGGGCTTTAAAAATATGCGCCTGGTCAGCAGGATAACAGATGTAATCCCCTGCATTTAGCTCTTCCGGTGATTCCGTTAGTCCTACCATCGCCCGACCACGGGTGACGATAATATGTTCAACCGATCCGGGTGGATGCGGATGCGAAATGCGGTCTGCGCCGGGCTGTGCGGTCAGGATATAGAGGTCACGGCGCGCACCCGGCGGGCAAGTGGCGAGCAGAATAGCCTCAAAATTAGCATGTTCGGCCAGCACTTTTGTGCCTTCACCGCGGCGAATCACCTGCGTTTTCACGGCCTGAGGCTCCAGCAAGCGGGCAAAAGGTATATCCAGCGCCACACACAAAGACCACAGGGTTTCGATACTGGGGTTGCCATTCCCGGCTTCAAGTTGGGAGAGTGTGGACTTCGCGATCCCGGCACGGCGGGCTATTTCCGCCAGTGAAAGCCCTGTACGTTGGCGTTCCCGCGTCAGACTTTTGGCAATAACGCTAATTGGCTGTGTCATTACACGGCTCCGGTGTTTTTTATAACGAACGAATCGTTTTTCTTGAAAGACGGTTAAGATATGTTCATTATAATGGATACTCGTTCGATATAGCTAAGTTTTCTATGTTCAGACATCACTTCTCCAGTCTTAAAAGCGATACCATCAAAGCTATTTTCCTGGTCTGCCTGGCCGTTGGCGTCGTCGGTGTTTCCTACGGCTCCCTGGCAATGGCCTACGGGTTTCCGTTGTGGGTACCGCTCTCTCTCTCCGTCCTGGTACTGGCCGGGGCTTCCGAGTTTATGTTTATTGGCATCGTCGCCAGCGGTGGTAACCCACTGGCCGCAGCCGTGGCTGGATTGCTGGTGAACGCCCGCCATCTGCCGTTTGGCGTAACGGTGCGTGAACTGGTGGGTAGCCGTGGGAAAAGTTTGCTGGGCTGCCACATCATGAATGATGAGAGCGTGGTGTTTGGTTTATCGCAAGCCACGCCGGCGCAGCGCAAAGCCGCTTACTGGCTCTGTGGCATGGGCGTCGCCCTGCTCTGGCCACTGGGCGTGTTGCTCGGTGCCGGGATCGGAAAACTGTTGCCCGCCCCGGAAACGATCGGCCTGGATGCCGTCTTTCCGGCGATTTTACTGGCACTGGTACTGCCCGCGCTGAAAAAGAAAACCACGCTGATACGAGCCTCCAGCGGCGCAGCGCTGTCTCTTGCTGCCGTACCCTTTGCCCCTGTCGGCTTACCGGTACTGATCTCTTTACTGGGCCTGCTGACGAGGAAGAAATAATGGCAAGCGTAGCTCTGATAATCGGCGGCATTGCGATTCTGTCGGCAGGTACTTATCTGATGCGTTTTGGCGGCGCGAAGCTGGGTAACTAACTGGCCCTGTCTGAACGCTCGCAGGCGCTGCTGTCTGATGCGGCCACCACCTTACTGTTTGCCGTCGCGCTGGCCGCAACGCTGTATGAAGGCGAACACTTTGCCGGCATGGCCCGGGTGCTGGGGGTGATGTTTGCCCTGTTCCTGGCGTGGCGCAAAATGCCGTTAATAGTGGTGATCATCTCAGCGGCAATCGTGACGGCATTGTTGCGCCTGGCAGGGGTGCAATAACACTCTACCGGCGCAGCAACCGTCAGCTTACAAATGCTCTGCGATCCAGGCGTTGAGACGGACGTACTCGCTCTCGCTCCCCTGTTCGATGAGAAACACCGGGCCGAGAGCCATGGGTTCAGCCCTGGCGGCCAGCACCGCCAGCTCCGGCAGGTACTCCTCGCCCGGATGGCCCACTCGCCGCTCGCCAAGGCGGCTGGCATAGCGGGCAACGGCCACTTCGGGCGTTACCGCGTTCCACACCTCCAGCACCCGCGTCACGCCCGCTTTTTCCAGGTAGTCGATAAGCGTCTCCCGTGGTTGAAAGCCAAACCAGGCGTCGACCAGAAACGGACAGCCCGGCGGCGCATTGCGGATAATTGACCAGATAACGTCATAGGCGGCATAGCCAAGCTGTCGGTTAAATACCCGGTCAATCTCGGCAAACATCGCCATAAACGGCTCTTTAATACCGTCGATAGTGAGTACCGGCAGGGAAAAGCGCGCAGAGAGCTGGCGCGTAACGGTTGATTTACCGGATGCCGGGACGCCATTGACCAGCACGACGGTTTTGCTTTGTGTCGTCATAGCAGCGCCACCACCTCTTCTCGCGTACGCGCTGCCCGCAGCGCCGCCATCCTTTCATCGTTATCCAGCAGATGAACAATGGCGCGGATCCCTTCTTCAATATGCGCGTTGCTGTTGCGGGCGCCGAACATAATCACAATGTCCGCAGCTTCACTCTCGCCAAAGCGAATCGGATCCCGCAGTAACACCAGGCTAAGGAAGGTGCGATTTAATCGTCAGTTATGAGAACATAAGGCTTTCTTTGCCATAGATTTTTCACGATGCCCG
>NZ_CBFFRJ010000171.1:0-8961 GCF_965644225.1 Phytobacter sp. V91
GATTCGCGCGACTGACTTAAAGGTCAAACCTTTCGGAGTCCCCCGGCAAAGCCGGGGGTTTACCGGACTTAATTAAAATAAATATTAAAGGCGGGATGTATGGGAATATGCTCGCTCCAGCCAGTTATTTCAGTAAAGATTATACGCTGAGTATCGTTAATCCCTGAAGCAAAGCGCTAAAATCTCAAAGGACTTTGTGGTTTTTGTTATACGAATTATATAATTAACTCAAACCAGTAACAGTACATTCGTACAAAATAAAAGTTCATTTTCACCCGTCTTGCAGAGCGTGCCATCATCCGTGCTTAGCAGCCACGCTGACGGCACGCTGAGTCATCACTTCTTTCCCTTCAGGCGACGACTTTCATCAGCAAAGAGAGCATCAGCAGTAGCACTAAAATCGACGCAGGACGGGTAAACCAGTACAGATAACGCCACTGATGGCGCTCTTTATTATCCGCATCCTGAATTAAGCGTTGAACTTCCTCGTCCTGCGCACCGCAAGCCTCAGGAAGATGCATCAGCAGATGTTGATAATGCTTACGCATCACCACAATCCTGAACTGCTCAGCCACAAACAGCGGCGGTAAAAGGGGGCATATCGTGCGGATTAAACCAAACAGAAGATAGTCATCGACAGGCAAAAATTGGTTAAACAAAAACGTCAGGAGCACCATCGGCGCCAGGGCTATCAGTTGCCCCAGCCAGTACTGAGGGTGGCGATACACCCCCCGGCTGCTTCCCGGTAGTTTTTATTGATAACACCGATGGGAAGGCCGGCAAATTCGGGGATATCCCTTCGTCTTATATAGATTTTCATTTCCTTTATCATCCCTGATTAAAACGCGGTGGTTGGCTTGCAAAGAGCATTGCTGACGGGCAGTAAGCAGGAACCTCATACCCTGTTCAGCAGGAGTTACAGGGCGGTTTTAATCATAAACAACCTTCACACCGTCAATCTGACCGACAAAGGAATAATTTTGACCGGATAAGTACATATGACCGCCGTTGTGTACTTTATAATTCCCTCATTGATTTATTCACTGACTCAGGCCGTTGACGCCAGATGGGAGCATCACCTATGAAGCTATTTAGCCATGATTTTAACGACCATGCCTTCCTGCCCGACGAATTCTGTTTTGCCCGCCAGGATGCGGCCACGCATCTCAGCCTTGCCGACAATAAAAACCCGCACCTTGGCTGGCAAAACCTGCCGGAAGGTACGCAGTCGCTGGTGTTAATCTGCCACGACCCGGATGTCCCGACGCGCGCGGACGACGTCAATCAGGAAGGCAAAACCGTTCCGGCATCGTTGCCCCGTACCGATTTTTATCACTGGTTGCTGCTCGATATTCCCGCATCACAAACGGAGATCCTCACCGGCTCACACGCATCGGAAGTGACGGCGGGTGGTAAATCCGGGCCACAGGCAGCCGGCGGTTTACGCCACGGCATCAATTCTTACACCGCCTGGTTCAGCGGCGATGCGGCGATGGCGGGCACCTGGTATGGCTATGATGGCCCTTGCCCGCCGTGGAATGATGAGATCGTGCATCATTATATCTTCACCCTTTATGCGCTGGGCACGCCTGCGCTTGACGTTTCGGGCGAATTAAACGGGGAAAATATCAAACAGGCGCTCGCACAGAGCCAGGTTCTCGGCTCTGCCTCCCTGACCGCGCTGTACAGCCTGAACCCCGCCTTAACGGCCTGAACCAACCGGAAGCCAGAGATGACCTTTACCGTCGCCGATGTTTCACCTTCGCAGACATTACACACCCACGGCGACGTTATTGCTTCGGCGGCCTTGTCGGGTATCACACGCGGTCGGGCGCAGATTTGTACCCTCGTCTGGCCGCGAATGAAAATTGCGGCCCACACCCGAAAATTTCATTTTTTTGAACCCACGCTGCTGCTGGTGCTGGGCGGCAGGCTCGACTTCACTGCGGGTCAGTCAACAGGCGCCCTGCTTCCCTGGTCACATCTGGGGCTTGTCGATCAGCATACCGAAGCCGATTTCAGCAAATACCCCCAGAGTGAAACGGCCCCTTTTCGTTCGCTGTTTCTGACGTTTAATCCGCAGCTTGTTGAGCGCTTCAACCAGACCTTTTGTGGCACGACTCACCGCAATCAGGCGAGAACCGCGCTTATTGCGACCAGTCCGACGCTGCTCGGCGCGCTGGATGCCCTGATCGTGAGCCTCGGCGATGCCAGTCTGAGTGACGAACGCGTGACATTGCGGGTGTTTGATCTTCTGATGGTGCTCAAAGAGCACGGCTTTCAGTTTTCGCCGGGTCAGTCATCGCTTGTCTCCCGCCGCCTGATGAGCATCCTGAATGATTCGCCGGAGAGAAACTGGACGGCCGGGCAGGCAGCGGAGTCACTGGCGATGAGTGAATCCACCCTGCGGCGTAAACTGAAAGCTGAAGAGGCGGGCTTTGAGCAGATCCTGCTGGAAACGCGGATGCATCACGGGCTGATGCTGATCCAGACCACGCCGTGGAATATGGTGCAAATCGCCGATGCCTGCGGCTATAAATCGGTAGCGCGTTTTAGCGAGCGTTTTAAACAGCGCTTTGGCACAACGCCCGCCCGCTTTCGGTAACGGTTATTGCCGACAATCGACAATTCTGGTCACGTCCTGAAGGTTACCCCGCAGTATATTGACCAGATTAGAAACGCCAATACGCTGATTTTCATGCATTGAAAAATCGGAATAGAAAGCCGCGTGTGGGGTAATAATATAGATTATCAGACCATAAAAATGTCAGGGCTTTTAGCATCAATGATATTTATTATGCGTAAAGCCGCTTTGTTAGGTTTGCTCTCGTTTCGTTCCCACTTCGACACGCTTTCAACTGACATGCCGGTTATCATCGCCAGAACGGCCTGTGACATGTTATAGCGTGCCCGTACTTCCTTGATTTGTTTACCCGTCATCTCCCTGACTTCCGGGATTTTACGAGCATTAACCGCTGTATCAATAGAAGCCACGGTCTCATCCTTAACAACACCTAATTTGTTGTAACGATGAGCCATTCCCTGAATGCGTTTCAAACGTTCAGTCATCACAAGTTACCTCAAGCAGTTCTTTACTTTTCAGCAGGTATTGTATGTCTACCTGACTCAGTGCAACAAAATCTTCTGCGATTTTGCAATAAGCATCAATTTCATCATCTTCAAGTTCCTTTCCTTTCTTTTTGGAAAGCTTACTTTTCAGATACATATCAAAAAAATAAATATTAGTGCCATCGTTAAAAAATACGATCGCACGCGCCCCATCTCTTGGGCTCACTGCTGGCAGAGCCAGCCGCTTTTTATAGGTGTATTTGCCGAGATGGTCGCCAGAAAGGCCAGAGAAGATCGCTTTAGCGGCCTTGCACAAAGTAGTGTCACTGATACGCGCATCCTGCCGCTCAGCCTCAAATTCAGGCGTTAAGTAGATCCCCATGGTTTCCTTTCCATAGTCAAAACCCGTAAGCAAGACTATAACCAGTGTTACGGGTGTACACAAGTTGAGCACTGATTAATGCTTAAACTGCGACCTGTTCCCCGCCCCTGGTACGGAAAAAAAACGGCCACAACCCTGAGGTTATGGCCGTCTGAATGGCACTATCCAGGCCTTACGGCTACTTCAGTTTCTCTTCTGCTGCTTCCGTGGCTTCCACTTCTTCGTACCAGCGCGGATGGTGTTTTTTCGCCCAGCGACGACTTACCTTGCCCTCGACCATACCCTTGATCGATCCTTTCACCCAGAATGCCATATACATATGGATCAGAATGGCATGAATAAGCACAATGGCGGCGGTTGCATGAACCAGCAGGCTCCAGCGCACCACGCTAATGGGGAAATAGTGGGCAAAGTATGGCCGCCAGATAATCAGCCCGGTCGCCAGCAGCACGAAAATAAGGCTCATAATGCTCCAGAACATCATTTTCTGCCCGGCGTTGTATTTTCCGACTCTCGCCACCTTATGTTCGTTGCCCTTCAGCACCTCAACAATACCTTTAAACCAGGGAATATCCTGTTTGTCGGGAATATTGTGATGAACAAAACGCACAAACATAAACATCAGCAGCACGAAAATCAGCAGTCCAAAGAACGGGTGCAGAATACGCCCCATCTGCGGCGTACCAAAGGTTTCCGTCAGCCATTGCAGGGTCGGGAAAAACAGCGCAATCCCTGAAAGTGACACCAGGAAGAAGCTGATAACCACCGTCCAGTGGCAGGCGCGGTCGATAAACGAGGTACGCAGGATCATTTTGCTTTTACTCATGGTCGTGCTCCTCTTCATCTTCATGCGTCTCTTTGTTTGGCCCGATCCCCACATAGTGATAAATCAACCCGGCGAAGGTGGCGATAAAACCGGCCGCTGACAGTGGTTTAAGGATCCCTTTCCACAGATTAACCGGTGCCGAAATATGCGGATCGGCGGGTAATCCGTGGTACAGCTCCGGGCTGTCAGCATGGTGCAGCACATACATCACGTGGGTGCCGCCTACGCCCTGCGGGTTATAGACGCCAGCATGCTCAAAACCGCGTCTCTTCAACTGGGCCACGCGGGTTTCCGCCACACCAAGCATCTCTTTTTTACTGCCGAACTGAATAGCGCCGGTCGGGCAGGTTTTCACGCAGGCCGGCTCCTGGCCGACGCTGACTCTGTCGACGCACAGCGTGCATTTATAGACCCGGTTATCGTCCGGATTGAGACGCGGAATATTGAACGGGCAGCCCGCAATGCAGTAGCCACAGCCGATGCAGTGTTCTGACTGGAAATCGACGATCCCATTGGCATACTGGATAATAGCTCCGGCAGACGGACACGCCTTCAGGCAGCCAGGATCGGCGCAGTGCATACAGCCATCTTTGCGGATCAACCACTCCAGCTTGTCATGCTGGGTGGTTTCACTAAAGCGCATCACGGTCCAGGATTTGGCGCTCAGATCGGTTGGGTTGTCGTACACCCCGTTGCTGTACCCTACTTCGTCGCGGATATCGTTCCATTCCGAGCAGGCCACCTGACAGCCTTTACAGCCAATGCAGGTGGAAACATCGATAAGTTTTGCCACTTCGGTGCGAAAATCCCGCGCCTGGGGCGGCGGCGTAAAGCCGTTGGTGGCCGAGCGTTTGATAATATCCTGTGATTGCATAGACATGGTTTCCCTCCTTTACGCCTTCTCGATGTTGACTAAAAACGCTTTGTATTCCGGCGTTTGCGAGTTAGCGTCTCCAACCGATGGGGTCAGAGTGTTGGCGAGAAAACCTTTGCGGGTCGCGCCTTCAAAACCCCAGTGGCAGGGAATGCCCACGGTATTGACCGCTTTGCCATCGATGGTCAGGGTTTGCAGACGTTTGGTGACCACCGCCTTCGCCTTGATAAAACCGCGTTTCGACATCACTCTCACCGTATCGCCTGCCACTATGCCTTTGTCCTGCGCCAGACTTTCGCCGATCTCAATAAACTGCTCCGGCTGGGCGATGGCATTAAGACGGGCATGTTTGGTCCAGTGGCGGAACAGTTCAGTAATCGAATAGGTCGTTGCCACAAACGGGAAGTCCGCCGCCTGCCCCATATTGGCGAGATCGCCGTTAAAGATGCGCGCCACCGGGCTTGAAACAACGTTCGGGTGCAGCGGGTTGGTGCCAATGGGCGACTCAATGGGTTCGTAATGTTCAGGGAAAGGCCCGTCGTTCATTTTGTCGATGGAGAACAGACGCGCGACCCCTTCCGGGTTCATGATAAATGGCCCGACGTTGGTGTCAGGGGCTGAGGCGTTATAGTCCGCCACATCCATACCGGTCCATTTTTTACCGTCCCAGTGCATCAGGGCGCGCTTCGCATCCCAGGGTTTTCCTGACGGATCAGCCGAGGCGCGGTTATAGAGAATGCGACGGTTAGCTGGCCACGACCAGGCCCAGCCCGGCGTACAGCCCAGACCATAAGGGTCGCTGTTATCGCGGTTGGCCATCTGGTTACCCTGCTCCGTCCAGCTTCCGCAATAGACCCAGCAGAAGCTGCTGGTTGAGCCATCGTCACGCAACTGGGCAAAACTGCTGAGCTGCTGACCTTTTTTGGCAATCAACTGCCCTTTGTCATCAAACAGGTCCTGCAGTGCCTGACCGTTAGCTTCACGGGCAATCTCTTCCGGATGCGGATCGCGGGGATCTTTATAGTTCCATGCCATATTCAGCACCGGCTGCGGATTCGCTCCCCCTTCCTGGGTGTACAGCTCGCGCAGGCGCATAAACAGGCGGCCAAGAATTTTACCGTCGTGCAATGCCTCTCCCGGCGGCTCGGCTGCTGCCCAGTGCCACTGCAACCAGCGCCCGGAGTTAGCAATCGACCCGTCTTCTTCGGCAAAGCAGGAGGATGGCAGACGGAAGATTTCGGTCTGGATCTGCGCCGGATCCACGTCGTTCATCTCGCCGTGGTTCTGCCAGAAGTTGGACGACTCCGTGACCAGCGGGTCAATCACCACCATATATTTCAGTTTTGCCAGCGCTTTCGCGGATTTGTTCTTGTCCGGGAAGGCGGCCAGCGGGTTAAAGCCCTGCACGATATAGCCGTTGATTTTGCCTTCCAGCATCAGTTCGGCCTGGGTCATCACATCGTAGAGGCGATCCCATTTCGGCAGCCACTCATAGCCCCAGTTGTTCTGCGCCGTGGCATGCTCGCCCCAGAAGCTTTTCATCATGCTGATAAAGAACTTCGGCGTGTTTTGCCAGTAGTTCACTTCATTGACGCCCAGCGCCGGCGGCGTGATTTGGGAAATATAGGTGGCGTAATCCGGCTGTTTTTCCGACGGCAGCGGCATATAACCCGGCAGGTTGGTGGAGAGTAACCCAAGATCGGTATAGCCCTGAATATTGGAGTGACCGCGCAGGGCGTTGACGCCGCCCCCGGCCATGCCGATATTGCCCAGTAGCAGTTGCAACATGGCGGCAGTACGGATGATTTGCGCCCCGGCGGAGTGGTGCGTCCAGCCCAACGCATACAAAATTGTGGCGGTACGATCAGGCACGCTGGTGCTGCCCATAATCTCGCAGATGCGGGTAAAGTCTTTTACCGAGGTACCGCACAGGCGGCTGACCATCTCAGGGGTATAACGCTCGACGTGGGTTTTTAACAGGTTCCAGACGCAGCGCGGGTGGCTTAGCGTCTCGTCACGCAGGGCATGTCCCTGCTCATCAAGCTGATAGGACCAGCTGGACTTGTCGTACTGGCGTTTCTTGCCGTCATAGCCACTGAACAGACCGTCATCAAAGGCGTAATCTTCGCGGATCAGGAAGCTGGCATTGGTGTAATGGCGAACATATTCATGCTGCACCTGGTTATGCTCAAGCAGATAGCGAATGACCCCCAGCAAAAATGCCGTGTCCGAGCCTGCGCGGATGGGGGCATAGAGATCGGCGATGGCGGCGCTGCGGTTAAAGCGCGGGTCGACCACCATCACGGTGGCATCGTTGTTAGTTTGCGCTTCAATCACCCATTTGAAACCGACCGGATGGGCTTCCGCAGCATTACCGCCCATGATCAGTACTACGTTGGCGTTTTTAATGTCCACCCAGTTATTGGTCATCGCTCCGCGCCCGAAGGTCGGCGCCAGCGCGGCAACGGTTGGGCCGTGGCATAAGCGAGCCTGGCAGTCGATCGCCACCATTCCCAGCGCGCGGGTGAATTTGCCATCCAGCACGCCGGTTTCGTTACTGGCCGCCGAGGAACACAACATGCCAGTGGTGGTCCAGCGGTTGACCGTGAGCCCTTGTTGATTTTTTTCAATAAAGTTGGCGTCACGGTCATCTTTCATCAGGCGGGCAATACGATTAATGGCCTCATCCCAGCTGATTCGCTGCCATTTATCACTGCCCGGCGCGCGGTACTCCGGGTACTGCAAGCGCGTTTCGGCGTGAATATAATCCAGCACGCCAGCCCCTTTCGGGCACAGCGACCCCCGGCTCACCGGATGATCCGGGTCACCCTCCACGTGGTAGATACTTTCTTTAACATTTTTGGCGTTATCGCCCAGGCTGTACATCAGCATGCCGCAACCGACTGAACAGTAGGTGCAGTTGTTACGCGTCTCTTTTGCTTTTAAGAGTTTATATTGACGGGTTTCCGCTAACGCAGAAAAAGATGTTAAAAATCCGAGAGATGCAACAGTGGTTCCTGCCATACCGCCCGCGCAGATCCGAAAGAACTGCCTCCGGCTGAATTCCATTTAAACTCCAGCTTAGAACTTAAGACTCGAATAGGTTGGCAGATTATAAGGTTATTTAACAGGATTGACCATTACCCACGTGTGGTTATTAACAAGGGCAGAACATTTTATAATCATATGCCGAAAATATTGCTAACCATGCGCGCATAAAGGACAAAATTTTTGAATGACCTTGGCAAAAAAGAGGTGTACTGGCGGTAAATCAGCAAAAAAACGCTGATAAATTATTCAATTGTTTGCCGTCCAGCTTACTTATATTCCTCATGCATTAATGGCACTAACGGAAAGATGCCACCCCGCTTCCTCATGCTATATCTCCATAAACACATACCTATTAAGAAAAGGGTGCATGAGATGCTGAGAGGTAAAAGAGCTGTAATTACTGGTGGAGGCAGAGGATTTGGTCAGGCGCTGTGCGTGTGGCTGGCGCGGGAGGGAGTCGAGGTGAATTTTTGCGCGCGGCAGGCAGATGATATTCAACAGACCAGCAGCATCATCACTGCCGAAGGCGGCATTGCCAAAGGCTATATCTGTGATTTAAGCCAGCCTGAGTCCCTCTCGCAGTTTTCTTCACCGCTGTTAGCTTCAGAGAAGCCCATAGACATTTTAATCCTCAACGCGGCTCAGTGGTTGTCGGGGACGTTAGACGATTGGCCTGATACAGAAGTAAGTATCCTCCGGCAGAGCCGGAGGCTTTAGGGTGAGCGCCTCAAAGGCGCCGACAAACCATGAGCCGCCCAA
>NZ_CBFFRJ010000172.1:0-8845 GCF_965644225.1 Phytobacter sp. V91
GTCTGCTGTACAGATGAAGCAGGCTCAAAGAACCCTTCATCAACATTCTTTTTGTATTTACCGTAAAGGTGTGTCGCTGCTGCTGCGGAGCAGTTGATAACCATCATACCGATAATCCCTCATCATTAGGGTTAGAGAAAAATTTATTTTTCATTACAAATCCCCCATTCAGTAGGTTTGACCTTACCATTTAGAAGGAACTCCTTAATAAGATCCATATATTCACGAAAATCAGGATTTAACTCGATAAGTCTGTTGCATGTCTCCCAATCAATTTCTAATTTTTCTTTGGCATGAATGAGGATTTGACTCTCGGCGGGATTGATAACATCAAGTAAAATAACACCTATTCCATGTACTGCATTCAGTACTGTTAGTTCACTAATACACTTGTCATCAATATTTTCGGCTACAATATAACCATAATGCGACCAGGAAGAGTTAGAGACTGTCTGGAAAAATGCTTCTCTGACATTAGAGATATTTAATGTTTTTTTTACTTCAAAAGACCATAAAAATGCGCGTTTCCCTCCAAAATTTGAGACAATATCTTTTGCGAGCACTCCCCAATGCTGTCCGTTGTCCTGTATTCCGACAATATCAGGATGAATCCATTTATTACTTTTAAACGGGCCTTTTCTTGATTTCTTTTCATCGATCCGTCTTGTATAAACACCAAGTGTGCTGCTGGCATAGTTACTTAATAAAGGATATAGGTCATGTTCTGAATAGTCTCCACTATGCGAATCTTGGAAATCATTTTCATCTTTGGGAAGCAAATTTATTTCATCCTGATCAGCCTGTGAAATATCTTGTACCCAGTAGTATTTTCTGGGCTTGCCCGCAGATGTTTTAATGTGCTGGTTTTTCTTCATTAGTAGCGGTTTCTGAGAGCCTATTTCAGCGGCTACCTGACCTATTAAATCATTTTCGCCTGTTAATTTTCCAGAGGATTCAAGTTTATTTTTAGCATATGTTGTATAACGCTTACATATTTCAACTGCGAGTTCACGAGCCGTGAACTGCGTTTTCTGATTTTCTTTAAGAACAGAAATAACCATGCCACTTAAAGTGTTGTTTTTTGAACCTGCTGATATAGTATCTTCAAGGTTATTCAAAATAAAGCTCCTTAGTGTGAGGAGAGGCACCTGAATCAGGCGATTTCATTGCATCCCCTTTCATACATCATGACAATTCATTAGCCAGTAACTCTGCTTGCTTCAAAACTGTTTCCGTAGCCAGCAATGACATATCAGGCGGATAACCATATTTTTTGAGCAGACGTTTTACCACCACGCGAATTTTCGCTCTTGCCGCTTCTTTCACTGTCCAGTCCAGACTAACATTGTTGCGGATAGCTTCCGTCAGTACGACTGCCAATTCACGCAGCTTTTCCTTTTCCATTAACTCGCGTGCAGTGTCGTTATCTGCAACAGCAGAATAGAAGGCATATTCATAGGTGCTCAGGTTTAACTGGCTGGCAAGGCTGTCAGATTCCTGTATGGTTTTAGCAAGCTTGATCAGTTCATCGATCACTTCCGCAGCGGTCAGTACCTTGTTCTGGTAGCCGTTGATTGCAGAGGTCAGCATATCAATCAGTTTTTTACCTTGGGTGATACTTTGGTTCGAGCGAACCTTGATCTCATCAGCAAGCAACTTTTTAAGCGTTTCCAGAGCAATATTTCTGTGTTGATAATCCTTCATTTCCTGAAGGAATTCATCGGAGAGTACAGAGATATCCGGCTTTTGTATTCCCGCTGCGTCAAAGATATCGACGACTTTATCCGTGACCAGAGCCTGATCGATAGTCTGCTTTACCCGCACTTCAAGGCTATCATTGTGTTCTTCTTCTGAGCCGTCAGGGTTTTCAGTAAATTTATTCAGACGAGCTTTCACTGCCTGGAAGAATGCGACTTCGGGTGCTGCTTCCATTGCTTTATCATGTGGCGTAGCCAGTGCAAATGCCTGAGACATAGCAGCAACAGCGGCAAGGAAACGCATTTTCCCTTTGCCGTTATCCAGCCCTAAAATGTGGTTTTCTGATTCAAGGATGATCGTCAGTCGCTGTGAAGTCGTTGCCGTAAAGTAGGCTTTGTAATCGTAGCCATGCATCATGCCTTCCAGGATTTCCAGCTTTTCCTGCATGAGCGTAACGGCTTCTTCCTGAACCTCAGCAGGATCTCCACGTCCTCCGGCATCGGAGTAGAACGACAAGGCTTCTTTTAAATCAGAAGCAATACCGAGATAGTCAACCACCAGACCACCGATTTTATCCTTATACACACGGTTGACACGGGCAATGGCCTGCATCAGGTTGTGGCCTTTCATCGGTTTGTCGATATACAAGGTATGCAAACTTGGCGCATCAAAGCCGGTAAGCCACATATCACGCACTATCACCAGTTTCAGCTTGTCGTCGTCGTCTTTCATTCGGTTAGCCAGAGTCTGACGTTCTTTTTTGGTGGTGTGGTGTTTAGCGATTTCTGGCCCATCAGCAGCAGAAGAGGTCATAACAACTTTGATCACGCCATCGTTTAAATCTTCACTGTGCCATTCGGGTTTAAGTGCGACGATTTCCTTATACAATTCAGCAGCAATACGGCGGGACATGGTAACAATCATGCCCTTGCCATGATCGGCATTGGACTTTAAGCGCTTTTCAAAGTGCTGAACCATATCCGCTGCAATGGCTTTAATACGTTTTGAACTGCCAATCAGCCCTTCGATTCTGGCCCATTTGGAACGTTCTTTTTGGGTAAGCGTCAGCTCGTCCTCATTAAACTCATCATCAAACTCTTCGATAAGCTGTCGGCCTTCTTCACTGATAGCAATTTTCGCCAGACGGCTTTCATAGAAGATACGCACGGTCGCACCGTCTTCAACAGCCTGCGAGATATCGTAGATATCAACATAGTTTCCGAATACGGCAGGGGTGTTTACGTCCGTTTTTTCTATGGGGGTTCCGGTAAAGCCCAGATAGGTAGCATTGGGCAAGGCATCACGCATATATTTGGCAAAGCCATAAACAGTGCGTTTACCTGTTACGTTGCCTTCGCTGTCTTTTACGTCAACTTCTTTGGCGCTGAAACCGTACTGAGATCGGTGGGCTTCATCAGCGATAACGACAATATTGGTTCTGTCTGATAGCAACTCATAGATATTGCTACCATCATCAGGCTGGAATTTTTGAATGGTAGTAAACACCACACCACCAGAGGCTACGCGCAAATATTCTTTGAGTTCTACCCGGTTATCAGCCTGTTTAGGTGTCTGACGAAGTAGCTGGGTCGCGGAAGAGAACGTACCGAATAGCTGATCATCTAAGTCGTTACGGTCAGTAATCACAACAACTGTCGGATTATCCAGCGCCAGCACAATTTTTCCGGTATAAAACACCATCGAAAGCGATTTACCGGAACCTTGGGTATGCCAGACTACGCCCGCTTTGCGGTCCCCGGTTTTTTGCGCATTAACGAGATCTTTACTGTTACGCCCCTGTTGGCGTACTGCTACTTCGGCAGAGGGGGAGTCCGCATTCACCGCCGAGGCACGAATAGTGGAAAGTACTGCTGCATTGACCGCGTAGTACTGATGATAAGCCGCCATTTTTTTAACCGTGCGGATACTGATAATCCCTTTATTATCTTCATGTTTGCTGGCTTCAAACACGATAAAGTGGCGGATCATATCCAGCAGTGTTACAGGATTAAGCAACCCTTGTAATAAAACTTCGAGCTGTGGCTGGGTACTGGTAGCTTGCGTTTTACCGTTAGCGGTTTTCCATGTCATATAACGACTGAAATCAGCCGAAACTGTTCCCGCTTTGGCTTCCAGCCCGTCAGATATCACATTAAAGGCATTGTAGGTAAACAGGCCGGGGATTTGATTCTGATAGGTTTTAATCTGGTTATAGGCACCTGCAACCGTAGCATTTTCGTCAGCGGCATTTTTCAGTTCAATAACGACTAATGGCAGACCGTTGATGAATAAAATAAGGTCTGGTCGGCGGGTATGATTGCCTTCTTTGATGGTTATCTGGTTCACAACCAAAAATTCATTATTCGTGGGATCGTTAAAGTCAATCAGGCAGGCCAGCTCTCCTTGTGTATTACCATCCTTGCTGACTTCGATATTGATTCCTTCGGTCAACAGGCGATGAAAGGCCAGATTGTTTGCCATCAGATCAGGTGTGCTTATCTGCATCACCTGTTTTAGAGCTTCTTCACCTTTCTGTTCACTAAGGTGAGGATTCAGGCGTTGTAGGGCAGTACGCACCTTATCTTCAAGGATAACCTGCTGATAGCTACGTAACGGATTGATTCCACTAGGTTCAATGTCCGGGCCATAAACATACTCATAGCCCAGGCCTTGCAGGTACTCAATTGCCATTGCTTCAATATCGGATTCGGTCATCTTTGCCATGCGTACTGTCCTTATTGCCACTTAACCAGAGGGCGGGCTGTGCACCCGCTTAATTATTTTATGCTACTGATGCGATTGCTTCTTCCACATACTGAACCCGTACATCGCCGCTCATCAGTTTAGGAAGTAGGGTGTTGCGGAGTTTTTCTAGTCTTCTGATTTGTTTAGTGTTTAGCCTGTTCTTTTCGAATAAATCACGAGTTAACTCATTGAAGGATAGCACTTTTTCTTTTGGTGGTTCAATAAAGGTTAAATCTCGAAAGCTTGATTTTGATATTTCCTGGAATACAGATCCATTGCCTGAGTTTTTTATTATTTCCATATTTAATTTACACCACAAGTACATATACTCACTGTGGTAATGAGAGCTTTCACGTATGGCTATATACCCCTGATTAATTGCAACTGGGATGTCTGTTATTGAGAGATATCCTATCGGAGCCCTTGAGGACATTAATAATGTTCTTACAGGCAAGAGACCAGAGCTAATCCTTTTTAAGCCCAAAGATGTAATCTTTCTTTCGGTACTCATCAAAAAAATTGACTCGCTACCTGATAGGTCTCTTGGAGATGTCCAGGAAATATCACCATCCCAAAAATCATCGTTTTTTGTGCTAGGTGTTGAACCACCATTTAACGTGAAAACTTCACCAATAGTTGTTTCAGGCCAATCCTCCTGCGCTTCTTCAATAAACCACTGCCTAAACAGGGTTTCAGCCATAGATTCCAGCGTTTTATTTTGGCGATGAAGCAGGTCTATTTTATCATCAAGAGAAGATAGCACAGAGGCGATGGCTTTTTGTTCTGGGAGTGGAGGCAATGATAATATTTGGGTATACGCAGTATCCCGATTCAGTCCAGGAACAGCACTATCCTCATTTAGCTCTTCTAGCCCTAATGTTTTTAATAAATAGAATAAAAAAATAAAATGATATTTAGATGGATTAGGTAAAATATAATACGCAGTATCTATGCACCAAAATGGTCCATTAGTCAAATAAGATTTTCCAACAGTTCCTTTTCGTCCAACTATAATACCGTTGTCATTGATTAATGCACAATCATGCCATCCAGTTAGACCACCTGAACTATACACAGGTATAGAACCAGCGTTTCGGTCTTGTGCTTTCAGTGCCTTACCATAGTTGAGAGTAACAATTTCACCTAACTTTATTTGTATCCACTGACTCATAACACCACCTTCGCCAGATTCTCAGCGATAGCCTTATTCAGACGAGCTTCTTCTTCCAGTTGCGCTTCAAACTCCGCTTTAAGTGCCGAAAAACGTTCTTTGAAGTCAAAATCGTCTTCTTCGTCAGCAAGACCAACGTAACGGCCCGGTGTCAGCACATAATCGAGTTTAGCAACTTCATCAATGTCTACTGACGCACAGAAACCAGCCACATCTTCGTAGTTTCCACCTTTGTTACGCCAGTTATGGTAGGTATCAGCAATGGTCTTGATATCGTCGTCGGAAAGCACTTTGCTACGGCGGTTGATCAAATGACCAAGATTACGCGCATCAATAAACAGAATTTCTTTACAACGATCACGATACTGACTGCTGTTTTCACGATCACGACGCATAAACCATAATGCAGCAGGGATTTGGGTATTCAGGAACAGTTTTGCAGGTAAGTTAACGATACAGTCAATAACATTAGCGTTTTTCACCAGCGCTGCACGGATATCACCTTCACCCGAACTTTTAGATGTTAAAGCCCCTTTTGCCAGCACAACACCAGCCTGACCTTTTGGCGACAGGTGATACAGGAAGTGTTGCATCCAGGCAAAGTTAGCATTGCCGGCAGGAGGGATACCATATTGCCAGCGAGCATCACCACGTAGTTGCTCACCTGACCAGTCAGAAACGTTAAACGGCGGGTTAGCAATGACAAAATCAGATTTTAAATCTCTATGGGCATCATTAAGGAAAGAGCCTTCACTGTTCCAACGAACGTGTTCTGAGTTGATACCACGAATAGCAAGGTTCATCTTTGCCAGACGCCAGGTTGTCTGGTTGGATTCCTGCCCGTAAATCGAAATATCGTCGATATTACCCTGATGGGCTTCAACAAATTTCTCTGACTGAACAAACATACCACCAGAGCCACAGCAGGGGTCAAAGACTCGGCCTTTGTAAGGTTCCAGCATGTTAACCAGCAGACTTACAATGGATTTTGGTGTATAGAACTGACCACCTTGTTTACCTTCTGCCAGCGCGAACTCACCAAGGAAGTATTCGAATACATGGCCTAAAACGTCAGCAGAACGCGCTTTGGCGTCACCCAATGCAATGTTGCCAATCAGATCTATCAGTTCACCCAGCACTGTGGCATCAAGATTCTGGCGAGCATAGACTTTCGGCAACACACCTTTTAGCTGCGGGTTACCTTCTTCGATGAAGTCCATTGCTTTATCAACCAGCTTACCGATATCTGATTGCCTTGCCCTGGATTTTAGAAAGTCCCAACGAGCACCTTCTGGCACAAAGAATACGTTATAAGCAGTGTATTCGTCTTTGTCTTCCGGATCTGCACCTGCAAATTCATCTTCGCCTGCTTTCAGCAGTTCGTAATGCGATTCAAAAGAATCTGAAATGTATTTAAGGAAAATCAGGCCCAGTACCACATGCTTGTACTCGGCGGCATCAATGTTCTTGCGTAGTTTGTCGGCTGCTTTCCATAAAACAACTTCTAACGATTCGGTTTTGATTTCTTTGGGTTTTCTAGCCATTACGGTCATTTTCCAGATACGGACGATTGGCCTATTTTGCCTTAAAGTTCCTGCTGTTACGAGCTTATCTATTGATTATTAATCAATCATCTTTGCGTTTGCTCGAACCAAAGCGAAATTTAGGGAAGGTGAAACCTTTTGATTTTGTGGCAACTTTCTTTTCCTTTGGTAAAGGTGGAAAGGCAACGGATGGGCTTGTTTTGTCTGGTTCTTGTTTTTTCTCAGGCTTGTGGTTGTAGTTCGCGTCCGGGGGTACGGAAACGTCTGCTGATTTATGGGTAGTCCCCATCGACTCCCACTGCCTGCGGGTGATCTTCAACTTCGTCACAGGGTCAACTATGATCTCATCGAGCGAAGTATCCGTTGGGATATTTGTGTCTTGCAGAGGATCGGCTACGGTAGTGATAGCGGGTTCTGGTACGGCTTTCTGAACAGGGTGCTTAACCAACACACTCATAAAACTTTTAATAAAATCATACAGCTTGTGTAGATTGATCTTATGCTTACGCCTTAATAGCGTTGGTTTTTCTGTTTTTGGTGCAACTCCATAGTAAAGGGACATATCCTTTTGCTTCACTTCAACAGGCTTAAATCGGCGTTTCTTCTCTGGTACAACAAGTGCAGGCTGTTGTGGCGCTGGTTTTGCTTTCAGACGTTCAATACGGAATGTGTTGAGGTTGACGGTAATGAGATGACCCACATCACTGTTAAACAACTGCCTGAAATCATTAGCGGCCTGTTTTGTCTGTGCTGCCTGCGCTTGCTCTGCTGCACGTAAGGTTTTGGCTCTTTTGGTATGCCATGATTTACGATCTATTCTGGTAAGCGCAGGGCGATCAAGTTCAATGGCCTTAGCCAGTTGTTCGTTAGCGATATCCTCTCTTCCTGCTTCCTGTGCTGCCTTAGCCAGAACAATCGCCTCTTCACGCTGCGCTGAAAGGGAACGGTGATCTATGCGATTCACAGAACCAGTACGTTCAAGTGCACAGTTAGACATTCTGGACCATGACGCACGCCACTCGTCCATTAAATCATGTTCGTTCCAGCTTCTGTTCTTGTTGCCAAAACCTTGTGGTGTTATCTCGCGCAGCGTCAGCATAACGTGAGCATGGGGATTATGACCGTCAAGGTCATGGAAAGAGATATCTGCAATCATGCCCTTGCTGACAAAATTACGTTTGCAGTAGTTTTTCACTAACGCGATTTTGGCATCGTTATCCAGTTCAACAGGAATAGCGATATCAAAATAACGTGAGAGTTGAGCATCTTTTCTTTTTTCGATTTGCTCTATTTCGTTCCACAACACAGCAGAATTTTCCACAATATTTAAAGGTGTGTATTCTGGCGCAAGAATGCAGTGGTGGAACAGATCGGAACGATATGAATAATCGTACACGTCTCCTGTTCTGTTATCTTCTATTCTTGCTCTTGCGTTATATGCAGCAAGATAGCAGGACGATTTTCCTGCGGATCTTTTTAGCATGCTAAACGATAAATGAAATATTGCCATACTACAAAAATACTCCTGTTGGTTTTAATTGCTTTTAAAGGTGTTGACCTTTGCTGCTTTTAGTTTTTCGCAAGAAAAACTTATGTGTTGACTTTAAGGCCCCCGCCAGGCCCACACGTTGCGAAGCAATGTATAAGTGGGCATTGTATTTATTTTTTATTCAGCTTGCGCCGAATC
>NZ_CBFFRJ010000173.1:0-8722 GCF_965644225.1 Phytobacter sp. V91
GCGGGCATCGTGAAAAATCTATGGCAAAGAAAGCCTTATGTTCTCATAACTGACGATTAAATCGCACCTTCCTTAACAAAGCGCGCCCTGAATGGGATAAAGCAGAAAAAAATCCGCAGCTTATTTTCGGTCACGGCAAAGACAGCGGGCTGCTGATTAATCAGCTGACGGTAGGGATCAACGGGCGCTATAAATCGCCAATGATGAATATGGGCTTTTTCACCACCGATTATCGCTACGATCTGCCGGAAAGTAAGCCGGTGTGGCAGGCAGCAGAGGCCTTTATTCAGAGTGTCAAACCGCTCAAAACATTACGGGCTGAGGCGCTTCGCTACCTGCAATCCCTGATGCAGGCGACGCACAAAGGCGCGCTCAAGCCTGGCGATCAGGATATTCCCCCCGATCTCAAAAAAGCCTACGTGCAGGCGTTTCGCGATCCCAAAATGGTAGGGGATTATTCGCGTGAGTTCTGGCTGGCGCGAACCGGGCTGGATAAAAATGCCGCTGGCGCGCTCTATCGCGTGCTCGATGAGCATCGCGGTGACATGCCCGTCGCCCGGGCTTTCGCCCTTGCGTTGCAGCAGGCGGAGAAAATGCCAGAGGTGGATAACAACCAACGACAAAGATTACAGCATATTTGTGATGCAGAACCCTTTCTGGCGCTTATCGACCTGATGTTCAGCGGCTTGCGGCGGCAAAGCAGCCAGACGCTGGCCGAGTTCAGCCAGTTCTGGCATGCGCGGGGGCTTACGGCCCGGTCTCTTTCAGACCTTGCGGCGCAACTGCAAAGTAACAGGGCTTTGCTCGACTCGCTCAGCGGTACGCCCAAAGCGCGCTTTGAGCATTTACTGCGGCTGGCCGCCGTCCACACGCTTGACGGACAGGTTCAGGGTTTACTGAACTATCACTGCGAACTGATGGCGATGCGCGGACAATTTCCGTGGCTGACGCTGGTCAACGATAAGCTCACCTTGCAGGTGCCGCCAGCGACGCTTGATGAAAATCGGCAAAACAGCGACTGGGTGAATAACTATTATCTGCCGCATTTCCGGCATCTGCTGAATGGCTTATGGGGCAATGCGGCATGAAATTATTAGACAACTTCAAACAGCAGCTTGGCGCAATGGGCCGCTTAAAGCGCGTCTGGCTGACCACCTTTAATCTGGATATCGCCTTTGTCGAAACCTGGGTGCTGCCCGCGGTGCTGGGTATGGACCCGCCGGTCAGCCGGATGGATTATGAAGTATTACAGCGGACGCTGACGGCCAGCGGGATTGATTTTCGTATCTACTGCGATCCGCGCATGGTGGCAAAAGACAAGCCCAAGCGCACCTCGGTTGAGGTCTGGCCGGTGTCCATCCGCCAGCTGGCGCAGGGGGATGCGCCCCATGCGGATTACCTCGATCCGCAGCGCAGCCTGTTTCACCCGAAAGTGTTTTACCTTGAAGACGACGAGAAAAAAATCGTCATCGGGGCGGGGAGCGCCAACCTGACCCTCAGCGGCTGGGGGCGTAATCAGGAGGCGGTGGATTTTCGTTGTCTCGCAACCAATGAGCAATATCAGCAGGTTAAGCAGTTTTTTATCAATATTGATACCACACTGGATGATGATGAGTTCTTCCCTGTCCGCCGTAAATTTATAGGCCAGGATAGCGACTGGTCCTTTATTCATAGCCTTGATGGGCAGACGCTGCTGGAAGCGCTGGAAAAAGGCGAAGCGCTAAAAACGCTCAGCGTCTGTTCCCCGTACCTTGCCGACGATATGGCCGGTTTTATCGCCAGCCTGCTTGAACCTGAGCAACAGCTTGAACTGGTGCCCGATCGGGTGGCGGGGCGCTTTATCCGTACCCGCTGGCAGCCAGAATTGCAAACGCTGCTCGACGAGGGGCGGCTGACGCTCTGCCATCCGCTGGTGCCGCGCGATGAACGGGCGCTAATGACCCACGCCAAACTGTGGCTGGGACAGACGAACAAAAGTAAACGACTGGCGGTAGGATCTTGGAATTTCACGCCATCAGGATGTGCCAGCCTGGATGACAAGGGCTGGAACGTTGAGGCCGGAATTGTGCATAGCGTTGCGCGCAGCACCACAGTATGCGGGCCTGTGTGGTCAGAAGTGAAGGACAGTGATTTTGCCTCTGATGAGTTGCTTGAGGAAGAAGCGCTGAACGTGGCGGAGCTTCCGCTTTGCGACCTGAGCGTTATCTTCGACTGGCGACGGAGCGAATATCAGCTGTATGGCAATCTGAGCAACCGCAAAGTAAAAGCGAATTACGCACTGATACTGCCGGGGATTAGCGGGTCGTGCGAGCTGGTGTGGAAACAAAACGGTGAACTAAAGTCGCCCCTGACGCTGCCGTTGCGCAAAAGCGATGTGCTGCTCAATAACCCGTTCTTCACCCTGCGCACCGCCGGAAAAAGCGACTGGCAGGGCATGATTATTGAAACGAACGCCGAAGACCGCCGGGCGCTGAGCTTTGCCTCACTGGACGACCTGCTGAACAGCTATCTGCTCGGCGACGATCCTGACAACAGCGATCGCCTGATGCTGCGCGGCAGCGCGGCGCAGGACCAGACCCAGGGAGAGGGCGATATTCCCCCGGAGCGCCAGTTTGAACCGACCAGCTATTTCCGTCTGTTCCAGGCGATGGAGTGCCGACGCGATCTGCTAAATGCGGAAGAAGATTTGGATCAGCTCTATCGTCACCTGTTCAGCGCCCCCGGCAGTTTGCTGGAACTGGCTGAATTTTCAGCCAGACGCGCCAGCGCTTCACCGCAGCCGGTCTTTGACTGGTTCCTCGCGCAGGAAGTCAACGCGCTCGCGGCGTTGGGTAAAAAACGTTTTAATCGCTTGCGCCGCGATCGGGGCGACGCAATGCCGGTACCCGCACATCTCTGGCAATCGCTACGGGTTGTGGTTCCGCAGCTCTCCGGCGATGCCGCCAGCGCGGATTATCTCTCCACCATCAGGGAAGCTTGTCAGTATGGCGAATAAATTAACCGGCACCATTACGTCCGCTGAGGTTGCAGCGCTTATCAATTTCGATGCGGCAAATAGCGGCTGGGATTACCAACAGGGCGATACCAGCATGGCGGCGAAGCAGGCGGAAGGGGTTGCCGGTCTGTGGAATCTGCTGCATGAGCAGCGGCTGGCGCTGCTGGCCGATGAAGTGGGGATGGGCAAAACCTATCAGGCGATGGGCATCATGCTGCGCTTATGGCTGGAAAAACCGGACGCGCGGGTGCTGGTGATGGCGCCGAACCACACGCTGTGTCTTAACTGGCAAAAAGAATTTACCACCTTTATCAAGGCGCATTGCCGCACCGCGTTTCCGGCTGAGCAATACGCACCGCAGATCCATGGTCGGCTGGCAGATTTAGCCGATGCAATACAACAGGAGCCGCATCCTTTCTGGCTCACCACCATTTATGCGCTCAGTGGTCTGGTGCCGCAGGAGGAGAAAGAGGATGGCGACAATGCCGCCGCAGCCGCCCGCTATGCCGCGCGCTATCGTCAGCAAATTATGCAGGCGCTGGGGGGCAGTTTTGATCTCATCATCATTGATGAGGCGCATTACTTCCGTAATCGCCACGGTGACTCCCAGCGCGCCGCGGCGGCGCAGGCATTCTTTGGTGATGAGCAGGCGCGGCTGGGGCATTATGTGTTACTGCTGACCGCGACCCCGAATCACTCAGCACCGCGTAATATCTACGACATATTAAGTTATTTCAAAGACCTGGGTGACGATTATGCCGTGGATGATGTGCGCAATCTGATGCAGGATTTTGCCATCCGTCGCCTGCGTAAAATGCAGGGACAGAGTAAATATGCCTACCGGAATGAACGCGCCAGCGCGGCCAGTTTTAGCGGACGGCTGGATGCGGAGCTGTTCTTTGCCCTCTATCAGAAACGGCTGGTAAAAGAGATGAAGAAACAGGCGGCGGGCAGACGCATGTTGTATGGCTATCTGGAAGGGTTTGAATCAACCGGAGGCGGCACGGATAAGCTCCGCGATGATGAGGAGCAGATCCATAACGACTTTAATCAGGCGTTTGATTCACCGCTGCTGAGCCAGTTAACCCGTGAGTTTCATGACATCTATCACCGCATGCCCGATCATCCAAAGTACGACCTGCTGGTGAACGCCTGCCTCAGCGAGGATCCCTTTGCGCAGACCTCGCCCTTGTACGAGGGTAAACATCTGGTGTTTGTGCGGCGTATTCCCTCGGTACGGGAAATTACCCAGCGGATTAACGCCCGTTATGATGAGATGATGGCGAAGCGGTTAATCGCCGCCTGGCAGCTCCCGGCGGCGGCGTTGGCAGAGTGGCGCAAATCAGGCTGGTCGCGCGAAACCTTTATGCGGCTGATCGCGGGTAAAGTCAGCCAACGCGCTGAGCAGGATGAGCTGCCATTTGATGACAGCGCGGCGGATGAATCCGCAACGGAAAACGAACCTAAGATGTCGAGCAAAATCGCCGAGCTGTTCGTCGTCAAGAAAACCGGCATGCGCAGTACGGATTGCAGCAATGTCAGCCTGCGTTTTCGTCGCCCGGAAAGCCTGTTTTCGCTGTTTCTGGAACCGGCCCGGGATGGCATCAGCGGCTGCTATGAATTCTGTTATCGCCATGAGACCGAAGAGCGTCAGCGTGACAGCTACGGCGATGCCGCGCGTGACGCACGCTTACAGCTGACGTCACCGACAACTCAAATCGCTTATCAGCAGCCTTTACCGACGGCCTGGGGACTGATGTTTGACGCACTTTCGCAGCAGGCACAGGATCAGTTGCTGAAATGGCGTGAGCAGCCAGGAGTTATTGAGAACTTCGCCAACTATCTGCGCACCGGATATCTTTTTGCCAGCCCGGTGATGATCGAGCTTTACTGTTGGTTTACCGAATTCAACCGCGAACAGCAGAAGAGTGATGTTCAGCAGCGTTATCAGCATTTTATTAAATGGGTGACGCCGAAGCTGGCGGGGTCACTGATCCAGCGCTACTTTGCCGCGGCTATCGAAACTTTTGAAACCCTGTGCGTGAAAATCGTCGGCCAGCCGCTGGATAACAGTGACTACAGCTGGCGTGAGCTGAGCAGCCTTAACAGCCCCGGCAGCTTTGCCAGCGGCCAGACCCAGAACCGCGAACGCCTGATCCGCGGTTTTAACTCGCCGTTCTTCCCTAATGTGCTGGTTGCCACCTCGGTGTTACAGGAGGGCGTAAACCTGCATCTTGAGTGCCACCAGGTGCATCATTACGGTATCGCCTGGACGCCGGGGGATAACGAACAGCGCAACGGTCGGGTCGATCGCCTGTTTGGCCGCATCAATAAACTGCTTGAAGTTGAAGGCAAAGCGGAAATGACCATCAATTATCCGTACCTTGAAGGGACCTTTGATCAGGATCAACTGGCCTCGTTCATTCGCCATAAACATAGCGTGGAACAGAAGCTGGACAGCTGCGAACCGCAGGAATTTAACAGTAAAATCGATTTTCACCAGAACAGCCAGGACTGGAAACGCTGGTTACGCCAACCTGGCGATGACCACTTTCAGGAAGACCCTTACCCGGCAAAACCGGTAACCCGCAGCTGATGCAGGCGTTAGCCGGGCAGGCGGGTGCTCAGGTCGCCCCGGACGCTGCGCGATGAAGTAAGAGCAGGGATTAAAATCACATCCGGTCCGCTGCCTTGGGTCACGGCGGTGATAAGGGGAACAGGAAAAACGTGACGATAAAATAAATTGCAGGCATAAAGCGGCTCCGGTTAAGACGTAAGGGTAACGGTCATACTGCCCTTACCGGGTTGCCGCCGCGATTAATTTTGGTGCTGGGTTGCGGTTGTAGATATCATCATTTTCTCGTTTACCCACGCCAATTACGGTGACTGTTACAATGTCATCGTTGACGCTGTAAGCCAGTCGATAGCCAGCGCCCCGGAGCTTGATCTTAAACTGATCTTTACGTCCATAGAGTTGTGATGCGGGCACCCGTGGGTTCTGCAGGCGCTCAGTGAGCTTCTTTTTGAATTGTTCCCGAATGGTATGGCCCAATTTTTTCCATTCTTTCAGCGCTGATTCATTAAAGGCCAGCTTACAGGTCATCAATATTGACCTCGATTACTGCCTCACCGATTCGCTCGTCGGCAATTTTACCCAACTCCTGATCTTCCAGAATTTCCATCAGCTGTGCATACAGGGCAGGTGGTACACAGTAAAAAGCGGGTTCGTTGCGATTAAGGATGGCTACAGGTGCACCTTCTCCTGCATTGAAAGTGCCCATAGGGTCACGTTTAAGCTCTGTAATGCTGGCCGCAGTGGTGGTTTAAATCTGAAATGCCATAATGTATTCTCCGGTTAAGAGCTTCTACAATAGGTCACTTAACGGTGCTTTTAAAGGTGCCTTTCATTGCGTGGTGATTATCTTTGCCATAAATCACCCGCTGGGAGCTTATCGAAACAGGAAGAAACAGGGCCGATGCAGGCCATACGGATTGAAATCTGATGCTATTCAGCTGAGTGTATATGCAGCCATGGACTGGATCCTTAAACCGCATTTCTGGAATACATTTTGTGCGGTTTGTTACCGTTTTACCGGGAGGGGTACACCAGAAATGTGCTCAACTGATTTTAGCGGTGCGTAAATCGCCTTCTCATGGCGCTTAAGCTTTTAAACGGCGTCAGTGTCTGCGAGGAGGGGACGTTCTGTGTGCAGCAATGATGGTATGGAAATGTCAGTGGATGTGACGGTTAACCGCGTAGCACAACAAGTAGACGGTAATCTGCATGAAGGATATACTGACTTACGAACTCAAAAAGTCTTTAGGAGAATCATTAATGTCTACCCGATCCACAAAAAGCGATGCGCATGGCAACGTTACGGTGATTATTCGCGGCGGAAAATCTGGTTCTCGTAGCGTTAGCCGTCGCTCAATCGCTGAGTCCGCAATGAGCAATGCAAAGGCGTCTTTCGAGATTGAAGGCCATCGCTATAGCGATGCTGACTGGTCGAAAATCATGCGGATTGCTGACCAACTCGAAACAGTCATTTAAGCAGCGCTTTGTTGAGTAAGGCTGTTAAGATCTTAGGAAACCCTTGCACAGCCTTTCTCACAGCAAAGTGATAGTAACGCTTTTTCTTTTTACTGTTCATAGATGCGGTTAGATCAAACCCATATCCTCTTGTTTTAGCTACCAACTCCAAGTAAAGCCTGATAGTTCTGCCGTTGCCATCCTCAAAAGGATGTATCCATGCCAGTTCTTTATGAGCATATACCAGTGCATTTAGCATCCGTTCCCTGTCATCATTTACTAGCCTAAGATAGCGATGACCAAAGTCATGGCAAAATCTCCTCATCGCTGATTCAACTTTCGATGGATGCATCGTTGGAAATTGTCTATCACCTATAACTAACTCAATTTTTCGATATTGTCCTGCCCAGGAATAGATGCCTTTAAATAGTTCAGAATGGCATTCTTTAAAAGCCCTCTCACCCATGCTGAGATTGGCATTCGTAAGATATCGTAGAATCATGCGCCGGGTTCTTATCGGCGCATAAATTTCTTCGATTTTATTTAGCTCATCCTGATAAGCCGCATAAATAATGTTTGCTGGCGCGCGATGACGATTGGTTCGATTATTAGACACAAAGAAAAAATTGCCAGGCTCATACAATGCCCATGTCTCGGGTACCACAGAATTCGGATGGTTTGGCAGCAGACGCAGAAACCGTTTACCTCTTTCTTTCCTCACTCCAATCACAGTTGCACATACTACAGGTTGTAGTGGCCTACCAAAGAACCAGACTATCGAATCACCTATTTGAATTTCATTACGGATAAGGGAAAAGCATGACTTTTTGTATCGCTCAAGGTGAGCAATGGAGGGAACCGGGAAATGCACTTTAGAGCCGACGATCAGTTCGGCGCGACTCTTGTTCCAGTAAAAATGCGTTTTACCGTTCAGGGATGGGGTTGTTTTTATGTGAATGATTTTGCAGTTGCTTAAAGCAGTGTGGGTAAGGTAATCCACACCACTGCTTGCTTTAATATGCTTTTTCACCAACCACTTCTCCTTTATAACAACCAGTAGTGGCCTGCTTGCCACACATTAACATAGCATGATGTCGGCAATATCCGCCCCTGGCACTAAACGGACTGAAAAAAGCGGCAGCTATGCCTGGAGCGTAAAGCTGACGTTAATTATTCTGTTTAACATCACCGGATTCAGACCCTGTCGCACAGCTCTTCGCGGGTTGGCCCCTGAAAATAGATGCTGCCTATATGGCAACTACGGGGTTGAGCCAACACAAAACGAATCGTTTCCCAGACCGAGCGTCCGTTCAGTAGGCGCTCACCCATTCTGCATTGACTATCGTCAGTCGCATCTAACCCTTTAAGCTCGAAATCAGGTGGGTACAGCCCCGTAACACGTATATTTTCATCCGCCAGTTGCTGCGCCAGTTTAGTTGTAAACCCGCTAAGCCCATGTTTGCTGGCAAAGAACGCGGGGTGCGCAATTGAATCCGTAAAATTCGGGATCCCGCATGAAGAGATAATTGAGACAATATCAGCACTGTCTGAACGTCTTAACCCAGGCAACAAAGACTGAGTGAGAAGAATCGAACCTGTCAGACCGGAACTGACGGTATTGATAATTAAGTCCGGTAAACCCCCGGCTTTGCCGGGGGACTCCGAAAGGTTTGACCTTTAAGTCAGTCGCGCGAATC
>NZ_CBFFRJ010000174.1:0-8600 GCF_965644225.1 Phytobacter sp. V91
CAGTGAACCCAAGTCAGTCGTAGGGATAGGTTGTTTAAGCACTACCATCCTGCATCTTGAAGTTACTTGGGTATATGAAAACATTGATAGCTCTATTATGCATCGCTTTTACGCTTCCCGTATTTGCTAAAACAGTCACCGCAACTGGTGACACGCTTGATAGTACAGAAAATGAAATTCGGCAATTGGTCAAAAAAGAAGGCGGGTTATCATATAAAATAATACAAGCCAGAGTAGGTAATAATAAAGTTCGGATCATGGCAAGGATAATCTCGTAATTAATACCTGAGGGGCATGTAGTCCCTTAGGGACTCAATAACTATTGGTGACCAAATAACACAAGATTACCCCTGGTATGGAAAATTATGACCGCTTTTGGCTCAGAGCGGACATTTCAGCTCTGCCCTACCCCTGACATCTGAACTTAGCCTTGACACCAGAACCAGGTAATTACCCCAGCGCACTCATACTGGTCAAACGCGCCTCATGGCTTCATAACGATGCGGCCAAGCGGTTTCGCTGTCTCAGCGAATTCGTGGGCCGCGGCAGCGTTAGCCAAGGGGAAGATGCGGTCAATGACAACCCTGATGCGCCCTGCTACGACAGCCTGCAACATGTTGTCCACACTTGTCCGAACTCCGGGCCTTTCAAAAAGGGGGCCCATGAATACCCCCATGAGTGTCTGGTTAGACTGCATTGGCGGCCACAAATCGACAGTCAGACTGCCACCGCCCGCATTACCAACGAAGACGAGACGTCCTTCCGGAGCGAGTGCAGAAAGCGAAGCAGGCAATGTAATCCCCACCGGATCGATGACGAGGTCAACACCGGTGCCATGGGTATACTGTCGGACACTGTCCACGATGTTATTCTCTGCACGATCCACGACATGGTCGGCACCAAGTTCAAGCAACCGGCTTCTTCGCTGCGTTCCGCTTGCCACGGCGATGACCGTTGCGCCTGCTTGTGAAGCAAGCTGAACGGCCGCTAGCCCCACGCCACCAGCTGCTGCCTGAATAAGGACGGTTTCTCCGTACCGGAGCATGCCTCGAGTGAAAAGGCAATGATACGCGGTTCCAAAAGAAATCGGCAACGCCGCCGCTTCTGCCATATCCACCCCATCTGGTATAAGCCAGGTTCGTTCCGCGAGCACAGCCCAACGTTCCGCATGCGATCCCTGCATGTGAAAAGCAGCGACTCTGTCCCCAACCGTACGGCTACGGACTTTCGATCCGACTGCAATAACTGTGCCCGCGGCCGCGTAACCGACGATCCATGAAGGAAGAGGCGGCGGAGTTGAACGGCGGTTAATCAGATCTCCACCTTCAATCGAGATAGCCTCGACAGAAATCAGGATGTCGTCAGGCCCTGTGACCGGATCCGGGATATCGACATATTTCAGGACGCCGGGCGCTCCTTCCGCGTCATAAACCGCTGCTTTCATCAATTTTCCTCTGTCTCATCAGTAAATCCAGACCTGTCTGGCAAACTACCCCGATCCGGCATATACCTTACAGGCAGCGCGGGCTGCCCTATTGAATTTACGACTGGCGGAAAGACCCGTAACGCTTAAGGCAGCCGGGCGATCGCCTTAATCTCAAACTGAAATCCGTAAAGCCACGTCACGCCGATCCCGGTCAGCGTGGGGTAAGGCGCTTCCCCCCAATATTCCGGCAGGATACTCCAGATAGTTTCGAGGTTCGACTCGGGATCGACGACAAAGAGGGTGACATCAACCACGTCATCGAATGTGCAGCCTGCAGCCGCGAGAACAGCATTAAGGTTATCGAATGCCCGCCTGACCTGCGCGTTGAGATCCAGCTCAGGCGATCCATCTTCGCGACTCCCCACCTGCCCCGAAACAAACAAGAAGCCGTTAGATTTGATGGCCGGTGAATAGCGATTGCGCTCATACAGCGCCTGCCGACCGGGGGGAAATACTGCTTCACGTGTTGTCATGTCTGTACCTTTGCCGAATAAACAAAATGACACTTTACAGGTGCTGGACTGGCTGGATAAACAAGCGACTTTGTTCTTCATTGTTTGTAAAATCCAAACAATCGGTGAAAAGAAAGGGTAAGGAATGGATCGTTTCGATGCGATGCGCGCCTTTGCGCGGGTGGTGGAGGCAGGTAGCTTCACAAAGGCTGCCCAGACACTTCATATGAGCAAAACCACGGTGACGCAGCTCATTCAGCAACTGGAAGCGCGCCTGCGCGTCAGGTTGCTCCATCGAACCACCCGCAGGCTCGGCGTCACGCCCGAGGGAGCCGTCTACTACGAGCGCGTCATCCGCCTCCTGGCGGATATGGAAGACGCTGAAACCAGCCTTTCCAGCGCGGCGATTACGCCCAAAGGGCGGCTACGGGTGGATATGCCCAGCCCGTTGGCCCGCCTGGTTATAGTCCCGGCACTACCCGCTTTCCACATGCGCTACCCGGATATCCAGTTCGATATGGGCGTGAGCGACCGGGTGGTGGATCTGATCGGCGACAACGTGGATTGCGTGTTGCGCGGGGGCGAAATCAACGACCAGTCCCTGACAGCACGCCATGTCGGCGATTTGCCAATCGGCGTCTACGCCGCACCGGGCTATGTGGAACGCCTTGGCGCCCCTGCGCATCCGAGAGAGCTGGAAAATACCGACCATCGCATAGTGGGATTTCTGTCCTCACGCACCGGTAAGATTGCGCCTCTGGCACTGCACTGTGAGAGTGAACATATTGAAATCAAGGGCACCTATGTGCTCGCTGTAGATGATGGTAATGCTTACCTCGAGGCAGGCCTGGCAGGGTTAGGCGTGATTGCGCTGCCGACCTATATGGCAAAAGCACATCAGGCCTGTGGCGCTTTAATTCCCTTATTTGAACAATGGCGGATTAATCCCATGCCCCTGTACCTGGCATTTCCGCCGAACCGCCATGTCAATGCCAGACTACGCGTGTTTATTGACTGGATAATTGAACTGATGCAGCAGAATAACGATTAACCTATTGATTATCAGGCAGTGTGAACATTAAAGATATCCACCGGCAAGTGGCGCAGTAACAGCTATGCTTTGTTAAAGATTTTCGAAGATGAGTCGATAACATACTGAGGCCTTTCCCTCACGCTGTTAGATGTTTTTTCACAACAACAGGATGATCGAATGGATAGCTCACAGATAGCATCATTATCTACCAGTCTGAGTTCATACCAGCTCAACAGTCAGGTCAGTACTCTGGTCCTGAGAAAAGCGCTGGATGCTCAGGAGACGGCAGCAGTCGATCTGATTAATCAGATCCCGCAGTTGCCTTCTAACCCGGCGATTGGTCGCAATATCAACACGACCGCATGATCCGGTTTGCCCGGTGGCACTAAAAAGATGTGCAGCACCACCCGGCAAAACAGGATAGCAAGCCCGCTGATATTGCGGGCTTTTTTACGTTGAGCTTAAAGTAAGCCGCTGGAGCCGGGAGCTGTTTCTGCGGGCAGGCTCAGATTGACCGGCATACCTGAACGACGTTCAAGCACCGCCTGCGCATGATGAACATCAACTCCATCGCCATTAATCACCGACCGTAGCGCGGGAGTAAGCGGCAGCGGGACTTTGTCGTCTGATTCATATTCCGCCCGGTTGCGGGATAGCGGTTCATGCACTTCGACCCAACGGCTACCGTCCGGTTCGATGGTGGCTTTCACCGGCTGATCGATAATCTGCACCCTTGTTCCTACCGGTACATTATCAAAAAGATATTTAATATCGTCATTACGTAAGCGAATACAGCCCTGGCTTACGCGCAGGCCAATACCAAAATTGGCGTTAGTGCCGTGAATGGCATACAGCTTACCGATATAGATAGCATAAAGCCCCATCGGATTATCCGGCCCGGCGGGCACCATTGCGGGTAATGTGAGCCCCTGCTTCGCATATTCCCGGCGCGTATTTGCCGTTGGGGACCAGGTTGGCCCTTCCTGTTTACGCTGTACCGAAGTCACCCAGTTACGCGGCGTTTCTCGCCCTGCCTGACCGATACCTATCGGCAACACCTCAACGGTATTACCGCCCTTCGGATAATAGTAAAGGCGCATCTCGGCAACGTTCACCACAATGCCTTCGCGCACGGTAGAAGGCAAAATAATCTGCTGCGGAATGGTCAGCTCCATTCCACTTTTGGGCAGGAAGGGATCCACCCCCGGATTAGCCTCCAGCATATTACTCAGCCCCTGCCCGTACTCAGCGGCAAAGGTCTCAAGCGGCTGCGTGTTCCCCTGCGGAACGGTAATAACCTGTACGTTACCCACCAGACGACTCCCTTCCGGCGGCAACGGATAGCTCACTGCCAGCGTACTCTGGCTTGCGAGCACAATAAAAAAGCCACAAAACAACTTCATACAACGCATGATTCCCGATTTCCTTTATTCAGACGCAACAAGCGTGAGTTAATCATAACGTTTTTTGCAGCATTTCTCGCCAGATTGTACAAAAGCAGATTTTGCCCTCCTCCAGCGTCAGGAAAACTCATCGCAGGATCATTCGCTTGCGAAGCTTTTTATTTGCGCGTAGTCTTGCAGGCAATTAAACCTTTCGGTCTAAATTATGAGTAGTGAAACGCCCGCTGCACAAAAACCCCGTCGTGGACGCCCCCCCAAAGTCGAGCGCGAATTTACTGATACCCGCCAGGCGCTGATCCGTTCAGGGCTGGAAGTGCTGACAGAGACAGGGTATCTGTCGGCCGGTATTGACGCCGTCATCAAAAATATCGCGGTGCCAAAGGGCTCGTTTTATCACTGCTTTAAGAGCAAAGAAGAATTTGGTCTTGCGGTTCTTGCCGCCTACGGCACTTTCTTTGCCCATAAGTTAGACAAAATCTTGCTTGATACAGCAATGCTGCCGCTCGATCGAATGACAGCATATGTTCACCATGCGGGTCAGGGGATGGCGAAATACCAGTTCCGTCGCGGGTGCCTCGTTGGCAACCTGTTGCAGGAAACGCCGCTCTTACCCGACGAATTCCCGGCACGCTTAAAAGCCATCCTCAGCGAGTGGGAGATGCGCGTGGCCCGCTGTTTTTCCGAAGCCCAGGCGCAAGGCACGCTCCCCGCTGACGCCTCGCCGGAAAAAATGGCCCGCGTATTCTGGTCCGGCTGGGAGGGGGCGGTAATGCGCGCAAAACTCTTTGCGTCCGCCGAGCCGCTCAACCAGTACTGGGAATTCTTTATGCACAGCATTATTAAAAAATAACACCTGCACAGGACGGCCACGATGCCGAAAACCATAGTCAGACGAGGATAACTCAGTCATGAAAGCTTTAGTTCTGGAACAGATTGAAAACAAAACCCTGGCCGCTGTAAAAGAGGCAACCCTGCCAGCCCTCGCCGAAGGCGATGTGCGGGTCGACGTCGACTGGTCCAGTCTTAACTACAAAGATGCCCTCGCCATTACCGGTAAAGGCAAAATCATCCGCCAGTTCCCGATGGTCCCGGGTATCGACTTCTCCGGTATCGTCAACGAAAGCCGCGATCCGCGCTTTGTTGCAGGTCAGCCCGTTATTCTGACCGGCTGGGGCGTGGGTGAAAACCACTGGGGCGGCCTGGCTGCACAAGCCTGCGTTAAAGGCGACTGGCTGGTCTCCCTGCCTCAGACATTAAGTGCGCGCAATGCCATGATCATCGGTACTGCGGGTTTTACCGCCATGCTGTGCGTTGATGCGCTGGTGGATGCGGGCGTGAAGCCGGAAAGCGGTAAAGTGCTGGTAACCGGCGCCAGCGGCGGCGTGGGCAGTACTGCCGTTGTGCTGCTTAAAGCGCTGGGTTACACCGTGGTTGCGGTAAGCGGTCGCGAATCCACCCACGACTTTTTACGCCAGTTAGGCGCCGACGAGATCCTGCCGCGCAGCGATTTCGAAGAGACCCGCCCGCTGGAAAAACAACTGTGGGCCGGTGCTGTAGACAACGTTGGCAGCAAAGTGCTGGCAAAAGTGCTGGCGCAGACAAACTACCGTGGCTGCGTTGCCGCCTGCGGTCTGGCGGGCGGCTTCGACCTGCCAACCACCGTAATGCCGTTTATTCTGCGTAACGTCCGTTTGCAGGGTGTTGATTCGGTGATGGTCCCCACCGCCGAACGTGGCGTCGTCTGGGAACGCCTGGCAAGCCTGTTGCCGGAAAGCTACTACCAGCAGGCCGCAACAGAGATCGCTCTGGAGCAGGCCCCGGCGTTTGCCGCCGACTTCCTGAGTAATAAAATCCAGGGCCGCACGCTGGTGAAAATCAACGGCTAATTTCTGCCCCGGCGCGCACGCTCGCGCCGGGTTTTACGCTTCAATATGCGCCGCCATACCGACTTCCTCTGAATCCCTTCATCCACAGTTATTGTTTCATAAAGCTGTGACATACTGTCATTTACAGCTGCCCACCCGTGAAACAAGGAGTTAATGATGAATGATAAGGGTGCAAATCTGACACCTGTTGCAGCACTGGATCAACTGGAAGCCCTGTATGACCAGTCGGTTAATAACCTGCGCAAGGCCATCAGCGTCTATATTGAAACCGGCACACTTCCCACGCCGGAATCGCGAATCAAAGGCCTCTTTGTTTACCCGGAGCTCTCCGTAAGTTGGGATGGCAGCGCCACGAACCCGCCCAGAACCCGAGCTTACGCCCGTTTCACCCATTCAGGTTGCTACACCACCACCATCACCCGTCCGGCCCTGTTCCGCCAGTATCTCCTTGAACAATTAACCCTGCTTTGCCAGGACTACGGGGCGCGAATTGAAGTCGGACTCTCGGCCCATGAAATCCCTTACCCGTACGTGATTGACGGCTCCGAGCTGACGCTGGACCGCTCAATGAGCGCCGGGTTAACCCGCCATTTCCCGACCACCGAGCTGGCGCAAATTGGCGATGAAACTGCCGATGGCCTTTTCCACCCGACCGAGCTTTACCCACTGTCGCACTTTGATGCCCGGCGTGTGGACTTCTCCCTGGCCCGCCTGCGACATTACACCGGAACACCGGTGGAACACTTCCAGCCGTTTGTCCTGTTCACCAACTACACCCGCTACGTGGATGAGTTTGTGCGCTGGGGATGCAGCCAGATCCTCGATCCCGATAGCCCCTATGTCGCTCTCTCCTGTGCTGGCGGCCATTGGGTCACGGCTGAGACCAGCGCGCTGGAAGAAGCCATCTCCGATCTGGCGTGGAAAAAGCATCAGATGCCGGCATGGCATCTGGTCACCGCCGATGGTCAGGGCATTACGCTTATCAATATCGGCGTGGGCCCTTCCAACGCGAAGACCATTTGCGACCATCTTGCGGTGCTGCGCCCGGACGTATGGATGATGATTGGTCACTGCGGCGGACTGCGCGAAAGCCAGTCGATTGGCGATTACGTGCTGGCCCACGCTTACCTGCGTGATGATCACGTGCTGGACGCCGTATTGCCGCCGGATATTCCTATCCCCAGCATCGCTGAAGTGCAGCGCGCACTTTATGACGCCACCAAAGAGGTGAGCGGCATGCCGGGAGAAGAGGTCAAACAGCGGCTGCGTACCGGCACCGTGGTCACCACCGATGACCGGAACTGGGAGCTGCGTTATTCCGCCTCGGCACTACGTTTCAATCTCAGTCGCGCAGTGGCCATTGATATGGAGAGCGCCACCATTGCCGCCCAGGGATATCGCTTCCGCGTCCCTTACGGCACGCTGCTTTGCGTTTCAGATAAACCATTGCACGGGGAAATTAAGCTTCCCGGCCAGGCAAACCGCTTCTATGAAGGAGCGATTTCCGAACATTTGCAAATTGGTATTCGGGCCATTGATCTGCTGCGTGCCGAAGGCGACCGACTGCATTCACGTAAACTGCGTACCTTTAACGAGCCGCCCTTCCGTTAAGAAACACCCCACGTGCCGCACAGGGTACGTGGGGTGACATGTTGAGATAAATAGCAGGTAGAAAGTAAGGGCACAGGTATCAAATCTTCGCATAACTAATCGAATAATATCTAAAAGGCCATTTATCACTGAAGGCCTTTCTGGAAAATAATTCAGATATTCTGCCGCTCTGTTATATAACCCTGAAATATGGAATATATTAAATCCATTCCCCGGCCTTATATAACCCAGATAAGCGCCTGCACTAAAAACTGCTCACCGACAACTAATAAAAGCAGTTTTCCGCCACCAGAAATAACAAAGGAATAACACCTAACCTTTTGCACTTCCCCCTTCCCTGGCAAAAAATATAGAAAGCATATAAACACAACAATGCTTATTGATATATTCTTAAAATACACCTCTTTGCAAGAGTACAATAAATAATATTAAAACAAACAAAACAATGACTTAAGAGCCCAGTTTTAATCTAAATAAAAAACACCCAATCATTACACCACCCCATATTCCACCACTACGGTTGCCATTTTTTTATGCTGCCTTTAATATCAGCCAGACTTTAGGGATGCAATAGAACAAAAAAGGGGGGACTCATTTACTTCGTGAATACATCAACAACAACGCATTACAAAAATAAATCACATGAGTCCTCCACTAAGGAAGGTGCGATTTAATCGGTGGGGTTCAGTGGAGTCCTTATCTGTATTAGCCTTACCTTAGCTGAGCTGT
>NZ_CBFFRJ010000175.1:0-8532 GCF_965644225.1 Phytobacter sp. V91
TTCGACACCCATATCAAAACCGGTAACTCTCAACCTTTCAAGGTCAAGTGTCAGATCAAGTCGCGACTAATACACATGATTACCTGCCTCGTCCTCTGCAGGAGGGTTACGGTTTTAAGCCCGTAAGCCCCCTGCAGCGTACTGATATGACCTCTGGTCGTTCCCGGCAGCGTCGTAAGTACACCTCCACCCCAACTGTTGCAACGATTAACTGGACCTTCACCAAAAACAGCCAGGCCCAGTTATTTGAATCCTGGTACCGAGACGTGCTGCTTGACGGCGCGAACTGGTTTTATATGCGCCTGCAAACTCCGCTCGGATGTGATCAGTTATTTAAATGCCGGTTTGTGGATATCTATGAAGGCCCCACTTTGATATCCCCAAAATACTGGAGATTTAGCGCTCAACTTGAATTATGGGAGCGTCCTCTGTTGCCGCCTGGTTGGGGTAATTTCCCTGAGTTTATTGCCGGGAGCGACATCATTGATTACGCGATGAACAGGGAGTGGCCAGAGGCATGACAGTGCTCAACAGGTTTTACGCCAGCAGTGGGGGCGAAATACTTTTCAATACACTCCAGATTTCTATAGCAGGGCAGGATTACTGGCTTGTGGAGAATTTCGAAAATATTACTGCCATCATTGAATCAGGTGCATCGGTGACGTTCGAAGCTGCCGCCATGACCGTCGCATTACCTGCCAGAAACAATGATGGCACGCAGGATCTGAAATTTGCGATTAGTAATGTCGACGGTATTGTTTCAACCACAATCAGAGATGCGCTTGAAAACAAGAGCACCGGGACGCTGATAATGCGGCAGTACATGTCAACCGACCTTAATTTTCCGGCGTCTCCACCTATAACCATGGACATTAAGAGCGGATCATGGGCGGCAACGGAGGCGCAAATAACCGCCGGATTCATGAATATTCTGGATACAGCCTGGCCTCGTCTCCGTTACATCCTGTCGTTGTTTCCTGGTCTTCGCTACCTCAATTAGGGCATATCTATGTTCGATCCCGATAAATACCTTTCGGTTCGCTGGCTGAAGGGCGGACGCGCTTTCCCTGCGCTCGACTGCTTCGGCATCGTAAACGAAATCCGGCGTGACCTTGGGCTGGCGCCGTGGCCTGAATTCGCTGGCGTGACCAAAGACGATGGCGGTCTGGACAGGGAGGCGCGCGGGCTGATGACGGGGCTAACCCGTTGCCAGCCTGCCGTGGGCGCCGGGATTGCGTGTTATTCCGGTTCCCTGGTCACACACGTCGCTGTCGTGGTGGAGATTGGCGGCGTGCTGCATGCCGCTGAATGCAACCCGCGCACTAACGTGACATTTCTGCCGCTGGCGCGCTTTGAGCGCCGGTTTGTGAAAGTGGAGTACTACCAGTGACGATTCGAATTTACCCCTCGCGCCTGCCGGGCGAACCGCTGGAGACCCATGAACACGGTACGCTAACCCTCCACGACTGGTTTTCGCAGAATGTGCAGGGCTGGGAATTTGACCGGGAACATCCGGTTACTGTTGCGATTGACGGGGTAGCAGCCCCGGTCAGTGAATGGCCTCAGCTCGTTATCACACCAGAGAGCGATATCCGGATGTACCCCGTTCCATACGGTACCGGCGCTGAAATCGCCCTTTGGGTTGCAGTCGGTGTAGCCGTCGCTTCTGCGGCGTATTCTCTCTATATGATGACCACCATGCAGACGGGCGGCGCATCTCAGCCTGGTAATGGTGACCAGCTCGAGCTAAACCCGGCCAAAGCGAACACGGCCAAACTCGGCGATCCGATACGGGAAATTCTCGGGCGCTATAAGGTCTGGCCTGATTACGTTGTCCAGCCGATCAGTCGGTTCGACTCAGCTGACCCGAAAAAATTCAGTACCAGCATGTTTTTGTGCGTGGGCGTTGGCGATATGACTATCCCGTCATCATCGGTGCGCATTGGCTCAACGCCTGTCTCTGCATTCGGGGATGATGTCTCGTATACCGTTTATGGTCCAGGTGCTGACGTCTCCGGCGACAGTCGTTCGGAAAACTGGTTCAACAATGGCGAGGTGGGTAATACCACCTCCGGCACGTCAGGCCTTGACCTTGGTTCGACGGGGCCGCAGACCGTCAGCATCACGGCAGACGCGGTGCTGATCAGCGGCAACACCATCACGCTGATCGAAGCCAGCGCCAGCGACGATGAAACCGAAATCCCGGCATCCTGGGTGGTGGGCACTGTCGTAACCGTCATTGTGCCTAACTCGTACAACGTCGCGAACACGGGCGGCTACAGCGTGATTTTCGGCGATGTCGATGAACTGGCCCCGGTGGTGGGTATGCCGGTTACCGTTAATTTCAGTGAGTCGGGTTACGACCTGTTTATTGCTAGCTATGTCCCTGGCGTTCCGGCGGTACCCGGTGTGGGTGGATCTGCCGCCAGTGTAACCGCCAGTGCCGCCCCGACGACCTACGATTTCAGTTCATCACCGACGACATTCACGATTGGCTGGGATGGCACGACATATGCTGTGTCGCTGATCACCAACTACGTCACGATGTCAGGGCTGGTTAACACCATTACAAATCAGCTGACAGGCTCCGGACTGATTGCCCGTGATAACAGCGGTCGTCTGCAAATCGTCGAGGAGACCAGCCCGTTTGCGGGAAGCAGCATCAGCCATAGCGTGCTGCCGGTTGCAGCATTCGGCAGCGCGCCGGTTGATGTTGCAGGTGTCGCGTCCAGCGGTGCTACTGCGGCTGTCGAAGCGCACATCACGCTAGCGTATAACAATGCTATGGGTAAACCCTTTACGGGCATCCCTGACGGCGTTCAGCGTATAGCGATCGGGTACGGCGACGGTCAGTTTCGTATCACTGACGTGGATGACCAGACCATTACCGTCGAGCGCGTGCTGGTCACGCAGGATGCGGAGGGTAACGACGTCATTACTGTTGATTCGACCTGGCCGGGATTCACTGAGCGCACGTTGCTGGATGCGCAGGTTACTGGCGTCAATGACGATTACGCCTGGCTGGGGCCATTCCTGGCCTGTCCTGATGGTGAAACCACTACGGTGATTGAGAATAATTTTATCTTCCCTAATGGTCATATCCAGTACAAAAAGAACGGTGATCCAAAATCACACAATGTCCGTATTGTGGTTCAGTATCGAAATGCGGCCACAGCGGGCTCGTGGGCAGAGCGGGTTTATAATTTCACCAACAAAACAGCGGACGGTCACGGTTATACGCGCAGGATAAGCGGCCTGGCGGCGGCGCAGTATGAGGTTCGAATCCGGCGCACAACCAAGATCGGCGGCTCAAATACGGTGAACAACGTCTACTGGCAGGCGCTTCGCTCATTACTGAGGGCTCGCCCCTCCAGTTATGCCGGAGTCACCACAATGGGGATCACCGTGAGAACCGGCAATCGCCTTGCCGCCCAGTCCGATCGGCGTATCAGTGTGGTTCCCACCCGGATTTATAGCGGAGGTCGAACCGCACGCAGCATCAGCGGGGCGCTGTATCACGTGCTGGAGTCGCTGGGTTTCACTGCTGACCAGACAGACAGCGATGCGATCGATGCCCTGGAATCGACGTACTGGACGCCACGGGGTGAGACATTTGATTTTGCGACAGGTGACAGCACGTCAGCGCTGGAGATGCTGCAGAAAATTTGTTACGCCGGGATGGGTTATTTTCTCCTGACTGATGGTCTGGTGTCTGCGGGCAGGGAGGGCATTAAACCCTGGGTGGGCATGATTACCCCGCAGGAGACAACAGAGGAATTGCAGACCTCATTTAAAGCGCCCTCGCAGGATGACTATGACGGCGTGGATGTCACCTATATCAACGGCACGACATGGGCAGAGGAAACCGTGCAGTGCCGGTTGCCTGACAATCCGACGCCGATGAAAATCGAGAGTTATACCCTGGACGGCGTACTGGATGAGGACCGCGCATATCGCATCGGCATGCGCCGACTTCTCGGTTACACCCTGCAACGCCTGCAGCACACGACCTCAACGGAGATGGATGCCCTCTGTTATCAGTATATGGATCGCATTGTTCTGGCTGATGATATTCCCGGCAGTCAGACGCTGAGTTGCCTGATTACGTCACTGTCGTATACCAGCAGCGTGATTACTCTGACGCTCAGCGAACCGCCAGACTGGTCGTTTGAAAACCCCAGGGTGATTATCCGCAATCAGGAGGGAGCCGCATCCGTAATGCTGGTACCCACCCGCGTTGATGACTACACCATTTCCATCCCTTACACACCGTCGTTGTAGGTGGAGTCGTGGGAGATGGGCGATCCTGCAATAGAACCACCGCGCCTGCTGTTCTGTTCATCCGTCCGCGTTCCGTATGACGCCCTGATAGGTGAGATATCACCGGGGAGCGACGGAACCAGTGGCGTAACCGCCGTTCAGTACCACCCTGGGAAATACCAATATGACGACGCCAGCTATCCCGGCGATGTCGCGTAACACCACCATCATCCTTTTAACCCGCTTCGGCGGGTTTTTTTTCGCCTGGAGCGAACATGACACAATACGCCACCCTGAATCCGCTGGGCTCAATGAGCCCCTACGATCTGTTTGATAACGCCCAGAATCTGGATTTTGCAGTCAACAGTTATACCGCCACGACGTGGCAGGACCGCTTTAACAAAACGCGACTCAGCTGGTACGGGATTGAGCAAATGGCCCGTGAGGCCATCGCCGCATTTGGCTATATCACTATGGACTCGTTCCAGGCTGGCGCAACCCTGACATTACCGAATCAGGTACTGCGCGATACCAGCACTGGTGAGTATTACCGCTGGGATGGGGTATTCCCGAAAACCGTTCCTGCAGGGTCCACTCCTGCCAGTACCGGCGGGATCAGTCTCGGGGCGTGGCTGAGTGTCGGCGATGCTACGTTACGCAGTAATCTCGTAAACAAATCGGATGAATCACTGGGTGATGCGCTGCTTGGCGTGAAGCAACCTTTTGCGGATGCAGTGGCAAGAACTCAGCATGACTTCAATGCGCAATTTGTTACCGTATTCGATGCGAACGCTAAAGGTGATGGGGTAGCGAATGACACGGCCGCGTTCGCTCTTTTCGAGACCTGGAAGTCAGGGCAAATTGTAGACCTCCATGGGAAAACCTATCTGGTTGATGCTATCCCATTGGGTAACCGCTACAGCAATGGTTACTGGATTGCAGGCGGACAAACACATGCCGCCTGGTATCAGCCATCTAAGCAGTGGGGGGAGATTTTTGTATTTGGTGCAGATGCGCTATCTCAGTTCGGGCCTGCGGCGTCGTCAAGTCAAACCCTGCTCGTTGTGGGGAAAAATGCAGCAAAAAATGCAGTTTCAGCTCAAGGCGGGGTTATTTTAGGTCAAGATGCACATAAAGAAACCTTGCACATTCCATATGGAACCATTGCAATCGGGCGAGGAGTGTTGCAGCTAGTGCAGCCTGCCAGCTCCGACCTTGCAGAAATTTACGGCAACAGAAACATCGGGATCGGGGCATACGCACTACGATTCTTGACTACCGGCTACCAGAATGTGGTGGGAGGTCGAAACGCTGGCTCAGGCCTCACTACCAGTTATCAATGTACCTTATTGGGTACGGGAGCAACCTCAGGTGAGGCGCCGGTAGGCCTAACTGGTGAAATTGTTAATATCCAGGACATGACGGGCTTCCGCACGTGCAGCTTTGGCTATAATGCGGGGAAAAATGCGATTGAAGCCACGGATAGCGTTTTCGTTGGGGCCAGGACTGGGCAATCTATCAAGAAAGGAACATTCAATACATTTGTCGGTGCCGCCACCGGCATTAACATTGGTAATGACACCGCTCTCAATGGGAACCTGTATAAGAGCACGGCAACTATTTCCGCCACATATAGCCAGGCTGGAAACACGATCACCATCGGTACATCCTCTGCGCATGGTGCGGCTGTAGGCGACACTATCCAGCTAGCTTTTACCTCAGGCCTGATCGCTACTGCGTATACTACCGACCTGGTTTATGCGCAGGTGTTAACAACACCATCAACGACCTCATTAACTATTCAGTCCCCGGTATCGCTAACAACTTCAGGGGCGGTAAATCTCCGGGGGGTTATCGGTCAGGTTGCTGGTGTGGCTAATGGGAATAACACATTAGGTGGTTATGCGTCCTGTGGCGCAATGGTGCAGGCTGGAGGGGTGACATCATGGGGTTATCGCTCAGCCGAAAACCTGACATCAAGTACTTACGGTACTTTCATCGGGAGATATGCCGGGGCTTCAGTCCTTGGAGGCAACCCAAATACATCATTCGGTAATAACGTTACTGCGCTTGGTAACCTTGCCCCGTTAAGCGCGGACAACCAGGTGCAGTTAGGCAACTCAGACACTACAGTAATGTATTATCAGATTCAGCAACGCTCAGATGAAAGAGATAAAGCCGAGACAAGAGATACAGAACTGGGTCTTGAGTTCATCAGAAAATTGCGGTTTGTGGATTACAAATGGGATCTGCGTGAAGACTATTTTGAAATAGTAGAGCATCAGATTCCTGAAAAACATGAAGAAATTCTTGATTATGAGACTGGAGAAGTTGACAGCGAAGGCAACGCAATAATTGCTTTCAAAAAAGTCATCGTTGATGGCTTCAGAACAGAAACGGAATACGTTCAGCTTCCAAAGGATGGCAGCAAAAAACGTAATCGATGGCATCATGGGATCATAGCTCAGGAACTAAGTAAAACCCTGGACTCGTTAGGTATTGATTCCGGGATATGGCAAGACCACAAAGTAAATGGCGGTGCTGATGTACAATCTGCATCTTACGTAGAATTGATTGCACCAATTGGTAGATCTGTCCAGGAATTAGATGACGAAGTTTCAAACTTGAAACTTCAATTAAAATCAGTTTTGGATATTCTTGATCAATTGCAAAAGAAAACGGGGTAACACCCCGTTTTTTATAATGAAAAATGTTTTTTGATTGCTTCTTTGACATGGTCAGGATTTATAGACCATTCACTTTTATGTCTTCCATTCGGGTCAAGGTCTGTTTCGATTGTTTTCCCGAACACATACCCTAATTGACCCTCTTCTTTACATATAAACGAATCAGCAAGAACAAACCAATTCTCGGTGGCAAGGATAAGTATTTTTGCATCATTGCCAGAATATATCGCGTTATGCATTGCAGAACCCCCTGTTCCTGCAATCATTTTAGCATCTCGAAAGATTTTAATCTGATCAATCATCGGCAAGTCTTGGGGGTGAATTATTGTAAAGCCAAAGTCTTCAAATATTTTTTCGATAATTATTTCGTTTTTAAGACCTCTTCCTTGTGCTCGAGATCTAGAAACGTAAATCCTTCTTGTGTCAATTTGCTTAGAAAGATTTGCTAGTGATTTTACGCGTTGAAAAATATCCCTGCCAGTAGGGTCTACAAACCTTCTTCTCTGAATCATTACAGAAGGTACATATAATAACTTGGCTCTTATTGGGCGATCTATGTGTATTATATCCTCACTTTTTATTCCAATAGAATCAAGCATTTGAATGTAGTCTTTATTCATTTTAACTGAAGTTGCTACTTTAAGGTTATTAACTCCTAAAAGATGATAAGCCCACAAATCAGGTAGTACTTCAATTAAAAAATGTCCATAAATATCAGGATGCTCTGTATCTACATAATAAATAGGGTCATTTACTTGCAATTCTGGTAATTTATGATCGTCGCGACGAGGTGAAAAAAAATCATCACCCTTATGCTTCAAACCACCATGATAATTAAATCTTCTCCTCCTAAAACTTGATCCGTGCATTGTTTGATCATTGTTTAATACGATGCGCCGAGGGAGAAGTATTTTATCTTGAAGCTTTATAACTTTTTTTTCAAAATATTTTACGGTGCTCGGCATTTCAGAATCAGCTTGCGGGAATTCTTCTCTGCAGTAAATCTTTGGTTTTACAAACAAGTGGCTTTCTGCAGGTGGTGCACTAATACATAGTGTGCCCTGATCCTGTTCAGCCATAAATTTCCATGGTGGATTCAAAGGCATACCAATCTCCATTTAATAACTTTATCCCATTCAACATTATCAGAATTTATATTAATAATCCCTTCATTTCCTCTATAGACCACTTCAAGTGGTTCAGGATATTCCAATTGTGGAATTAAACCATCATCCATAACTTCCCATTGGTAAGTTGAATTTAAGTCATTATCTTTCACTATAAAACCCCGTTTCAAAAAGTATCATTGTAACCCTAAGCCGATTGAATCTGTAGTGTGAAGACAAAAAAAGGTTTTATTGAGTATAAAATTTCATCACAAATTTAAGTTTTGTATCAAAAATGAGCTAAATATCTACGAATTTTCCAAATCAAAAGGATATTAAACCACGAAAATTGATAGTTCAAATCTGCAGTTATCGGCCATTTAGTTAAAATTACTGTTCATGTATGGGTCTTCCCCTGTTGTGGTGGCTGTTGTAGGCTTTTCGCTGTTGACCCAACAACAGGAGGAAAACCACTTGAA
>NZ_CBFFRJ010000176.1:0-8507 GCF_965644225.1 Phytobacter sp. V91
GGGCATCGTGAAAAATCTATGGCAAAGAAAGCCTTATGTTCTCATAACTGACGATTAAATCGCACCTTCCCTAAGATCATCGATGTTTTTGATGTTCTCAGTTGCCTGGCCAGTATATTAGGCTGATAACCAAGATCATTTATGATTTTTGAAACTTTTTCGGATGTTGATTTTTTAACTGTTGCTGAGTTATTTAACACGCGCGACACTGTAGCTACAGATACACCTGCAAGTTTTGCTATTTCTTTAACTGACATAATGAATTCCTCCTGTTAATTAATATATTCTATCATTTTTCGTCAGATTGTTCTTGATGTCGGATTTTAACAGGTTCAAAGCCGGAGCGTAACGTCAATATATTGAGAAGTAATATTTATTGTTTTCAAGCTATCGATGTGACGGATGAGAGCTATCCATTTAAAAGATTAGCAATTAGAGTTAATATGATGCATTAAATACATATCTGAAAGCAGGTGGCAAGCCAAAAGGGTTAATCATTCTCATTTAAATGAAGGTTTCTAAATGAAACTTTCCTTTAAATCCTTGGGTACTCTATGCGGAGTATTGATGTTGGTTTTTATGGCGCGGTAAATGTTGCAGTGAAATTTTTTTTTAGTTAGGTGTATGGTCTTTCAGGCCAATTTTATCAGGTTTGTTTCCCAGGTTCGAGTGTCTATGTTATATTTTTCTTAACTTGAAGTGATTACTGTTCGGACAGTAGCCACTTTACGGTGGTTTTTTTACGTTAAAATTAAAAGCAGCCCCCCGATCGAAAGCTGCTCTTTCGGCCGATTTTCATTCAGACGCTTAAGCAATAGTTACCTGCAGTACATAAATATAGGGTGCAACATAATCTTCCCGGCACCTGTCGAGATAATCCGACCACCATTGCATCATCGTCTTACGGGCATCCAAATATTGAGCCTTGTGGATGTAAGCCGCCCGTATGCTATTGCGCTCCTGATGACTCATTTGACGCTCAACGGCATCCTGTGACCACAGGCCAGATTCCATCAGCGCACTACAGGCCATTGCCCGAAATCCGTGACCGCAAACTTCATCTTTCGTGTCATAACCCATCAGTCGCAGCGCCTTGTTGACCGTGTTTTCGCACATCGGCTTAAAGGGATTATGATCACCGGGAAATACCAGTTCCTGATGCCCGGATATTTCCCGTATCTGTTTCAAAATAGTGATGGCCTGATGGGAGAGAGGAACGATATGTGGTGTGCGCATTTTCGCACCACGCCCTGAATAGCGGACTCCGGGGATAGCTTCGCGGGTGGCAGGAATGGTCCAAATCTTGTTTCTGAAATCGATCTCAGACCAGCGGGCGAAACGCAATTCGCTGGAACGGATGAACAGGTGCAGGGTGAGTGATACTGCCAGGCGGGTTAATTCTCGTCCTTGCTTGTAGTCCTCAATGCGGATCAACAGTTGCGGTAGTCGTTCGAGTGGAAGGGCAGGGTAGTGACGTTTAACGGGAGGGGCGATAATGCCGTCCAGATTTGCTGCCGGATTGTGTTCAACCAACTCCTGATGCACGGCATGACGCATGATGTTGCACATATGCTGTCGGGTTCGTGCCGCCACTTCCAGCAAACCTTTTTTCTCAATCCCTTTCAGCAGGTCGATAAAATGACGTGGTTTTAGTTCAGAAACAGGTAGATGCCCAATGATCGGAAAAATATGGTTATTCATGCTGGCGAGCAGACGGACGGCATGATTCTCAGACCATGCTCTGTTGCTTTTATGCCAGCTCAGTGCAACAGACTTGAAGGTTTCTTCTGGCAACGCAGTTGCTCTTTCAGCAGAGCGCTGTTGTGCGGGGTTGATATTCTGTGCCAGCAACTTGCGGATACCGTCACGCTGCTGACGAGCGTCGGCTAAAGATACATCTGGATATGCACCTAGGCCGAGGCGGGTTTCTTTTCTATTTATACGGTATTTGAGATACCAGAGACGTGAACCGCCTGGATTAACCAGCAGGTACAGACCGTGAGAATCGGAAACTTTGAAGGGTTTTGCGGATGGTTTTAAGTTGCGGATTTTTGAGTCGTTAAGAGACATTTGGGGGTCACTCCGTCATCGAACCAACTTGACCCCAAATCTGACCACCAAATTCTCCCGATGCAGAGGGAAAACTGAAAATGCATCGGGATGACTTTTCACGCTAACTTGTTGAATCTAAATCACATAGGGATTCGCAGAGCGGCATGAAAGCAAGAATTTGGCTCCTCTGACTGGACTCGAACTTCATCTACATCTCCTGTTATTACTGATTTTGTTAAACTTATCCATATTTTTACCAACATATTTACCATTATTATTGTTTTCTTTTGGTAAAAATGTCAATTAAAAACAATTGGTTGTTGTCATAATCATCTAACTATACGCACCTAGATTTACTTTCATTATCAATATGATGTTGTCGTTATTTTTGTTCAAATAAATGTTGAAAAACAATTAGTTAATTTTTATTAAATAAATCATATTTAGTCAAGGTGAAAGCACTGATCTCCAAGGTCACTTACTGTGCTCACACCATTTTGAAAACCCGCTCCTCTTTTCCACTTTCTCTATCATGTTGAATGGGCTAACGTTTAGGAAACACAAAAGCAATCGGTAGAACAATGACTACACAAAAGGAAATGGAAGAAATCAGGGCAGCGTTATCTTGGTTTGATGTACGCCGATATGATGGCCTGAAAGACCTCACCTTAGAACAAATCTATGCAGAGCTTGAAAGACGGATGTTGGCTTACAAAACAAGACAACAATGGGAAACAGCAGGCAAAGATAATCAAATGCAAGCGATATACCATGATGCCACAATCCGATGTGGTGATGTGATACTTAAATCAAACTGGATTTCAGACAATCACAGACTGTCACATAGCTATGCTGTAAAACCAATGACCAGAGTTAAATTGTTCAACTATGGGCGGGCTATGTATCGGCTAGAGAATTCAGATCAAACAGATCCTGTTGCAGTGAGTTCGGACTACATCTCTGAGTATCTGAAACAAGGAGGCATGAACCCTGCTAACAAGATGCTGATTGAAATTGACTTAGAAGAAGCCAGCAGTGACGATCTCGCAGAACATCTGAAAGTACTGATTGCTCTATGGCAAAAGCACCTGAAAACGCCTAAACCCCCGAAACGAAAATTTAGGTTCGGTCATAAGACCTTTGAAAGAATACTTGATTACAAAGTTATCCCTTTGATGGATTTGATCTCATGGGAACAACTCTACAACGAAGGTAAGAACATACCTTTCACCATTTTAGCTGACATCCTGCATGGTAATAATGGGGTCAGAAGTAGTGAGAACATCAAAGATACTGATTATGATTACGCGAAAAGTTATCTTGATAACGATGAGTACTTCAAGGTTTTAAATGATTTTTACATTAAAAATAATATGTTGAAGGATTGGGGTATCGTTGATGTGATAACACTTAACGATAAATCCTCGGATAAAAACAAAAAGTAAACACAAGGGATGTTCACAATCTGCGAACGTCCCTATAAAGAGTATCCCTCCAAAATTTCCGCGAAACTCACGGTTGGTGAACATCCCTAGTTTAGAACCAGCCAAACGCCTAGAATTATCTCCATCGAATAACACAGGAGATAAATATGGTTCAAAACAAAACAGATAAACATCCGAAACTGATTCGTTTACCGGAAGTAAAAAGAAGAACAGGGTTTGGTAAAACGTGGATATATACCTTAATAAGAGCGGGTAAATTTCCTAAGCAAGTAAAAACCGGATTGCGCTCTATCGCATTTATTGAAAGTGAGATTGATGAATGGATTTACAAAATCATTTCTGATTCTCGCAATCATATCTAAAAAAGTTTATTAAACAATGAGGGGTTAAGATGAAAAATAAAAACGTACTGCCTTGTGTGGTGACTGTTACGAATGATGAGACAGAAGTATTTATGGAAATGGCAATAAATAACTTTAGAAAACATCTTCAGGTCATGATTGATTGTATGGGAAATGATTATGAGCGTCATTTTAAAGACCGACTTTATATTGAAGAAGTGATTGGAAAAGTGATCGAACGAACAAAACAAGAGTTTGCTGAATCAATGAAAGATAATAAAGGGAAAGAATATCATCTGTTCTTGGATGAGGTGAGAAGGAATCTGAGAGTTATTTACTCTGCGTATCGTACTAACTATTAATGAGAGAGGAAAATATGAACGAAAAATGTTTAGGCTGGAATGAAATACCCGTTAAAATATCCGCAAGTAATGCTGAGACAGCAAACTTTGCTACTGATGTTGTAAATACCTATAACGAGTTAATACATTACTTATACTTTAATCTAAGTGATGATGCATTTCTGAAAAAAATGAAGGATGGATTTTACAGGGAGATATTCATAATGGATATTATTAATCTCACGCTACAGGAATGGTTTGAAAGTGCTGAAGAGATAAAGATTAAACACATATCAGTTCCAGAGGTTAAAACTATACTAAGTAGTTATCATGAGTTTTTGATTAAATGCTTTAATGGTGATGATTATGTTCTTTATTACAAAAGAATAGAAATCAGCGCAAATAAACAGTCTGTAATATAAATCAAGAGGTAGAGACATGAGTGAAAAACTGATAAAAGAATCTCAAAAAGTATTTATGCATATGGCAGGTTTGTTTTATGAAATGAAAATAAATACGCTTAAGGAAGTCCGACCCGATGAAGCAGAGATGTTAATGGAGGATGATGCATTCATGGAGGGTATTTTTAAGGATTGTATTAAGAATGCGAGCGCATCTTTTAAAAAGGTAGTCAGATGGGAGTACTTTGAACAAGGGCATTCAGTAAAAATGGTTGATAAGGAGGTGGTGTTGATAACATTACGTGTTAATCACAAACGAAGATAAAAACGTTATTTAATAAATCATTTTTAGCCTCATTCATGGGGCGAAAAATAAAAAACAAACAAATATCATTTAATAGTGAGGCGTAACTATGAGTAAAATTTTTGAAATTAAAAATGTATCTACAGAAACGTATTATAATATTGCAGAGCGTTCGTTTGAGGCTAGTTGGAAGGTTATGCAGGATATGGCCTCTGATAATGTCTCATACTTGGTATATGATGCGGGTTTTATGTGTGTTTTCATCGGCAATGTTATTGAGCATATCAGTAAAAATTTTTACATCATTATCCAATGTGAATGTCTGGAAGGAAAGCTTGAAGAAGTAAACTTTGAAGAGGTAGCGGAACGTCTGGTCCGGCATTCATGGGAGTTTTGTAAATAATATCAAAATAAAAATAGATTAAGAAATCATGGGCAGAGTTGTTATCTACTCACTGATTTAGATTACGTGGCCCCGTAATGGGGCTGTACATCGATTACAAGAGGAATATGATATGAATGATGTGGTATTATACGAAAAAAATGAATCAATGTTTTTTGCTATTTGCACGGTCTTATCATTATATTGCGATTTCATATACGAAATAGCATATGGTTTTCATAATGAAGCGGTAATGATCATTGAAAATGAAAAGTGTGTGGGACAGGCACTTAAAATACAAATAAACAATCTGTTCGATGATTTCGATTACTACAAAAAAGTGAATGGAACAGGAAAAGAAAAACGGGAGGATATAGATGAAAAAGAACTCTTTAACAAAGTAATGGCAGCACATAACCAAGGAGTAAAAGCGCTAATCATGAAGAATCTTGAGGTTAATCTTCGAGAGAAAGAGGAAGGTTCTGAATATTGGAAGTTAAAAATATTTAATAGGTTTAATGGTATATAGAAGTCAATGTAGGGTTCTATATATTCAGATAAAGGAAGTAGTCATGATCTTTATCTAAACAGAACTATGAATGATTAAATCGCACCTTCCCTAAACAGCCATTTTCCTACGTTTTGTATTCGATGCTCCAAAATCTGATGAAATACTGGAAAGCTGTTCAAGACTCTGCTCAACAGAACGCTGAAACTCAAGTGCTGCCTCTGTGCGCTGTTTTATAATTAGGGATACAATCTCTTCATCACTTTTTTCTACAATCGCTTTTCCATAAAGCTTACGTTCATAAAACTTATCAAGATTCCCTGATATTTTTTTCGCAGATATGTTGGCTGCTGAAAAACTTATAGGATTGAGTTCTTCAATAAAAGAATCCATAAGAGACTTTCTTTTTCTATCCAACCTACGTAGTTCCGTATGGGCCGAGTAATATTCTTTTAGTTTATATTGTGGCACAGAGTCATCTTCACGCAATCTGAAATACTCTTCTCGATATTCGTCCATTGATGGTTGTTGTTTAAGTTTTTCAATAGTATCAAAATATGCTAATAAATCGCTGTTGTCTAATTTTACATTTCTCATAAATACCTCGTTATTAATGATTGTTATATTTATATGTTAAGGGATATAGAGAAAGTGTCAAATTTAGCCAAGGATTGAATCAATGTATTTTAGGTCTTGGCGTCTTCAATGCCAAATGTTTCCTCAGCCAAGTCTTTTCTTTCTGCTTCATTTTCCTTTGTTCGTCTGTAAACTTTTCGGGGTTTATCGATCTGGATACTGTTTTTAGCATTGGGAACAGCGTTATTCTTTTTCTTCTTACTAAAAATAAATGCATCAGTATAGATTTCTTTAGTTTCAGTTTCTAAAGCTAAGTTTCGTCTTTCTTGTTTTGAGTAATCAGTATAGTTGTCTGGATATTGTTCAATCTCAGCATTAAGGCTTCTGGCATTACTTAAATGCTCTTTACGTTTCTCATCAAGTTGATGGCTCATGCCCTTAGCGAAAATATTCGAGTTAATATACAGGTGTCCATGATGCTCAACGAGAATGCCTTTCTGTCTTAGCTTTTTAAATATGTTTGACATATTCCCAGATGCGATATTCAACGCTTTACAGAGTGATGACTGTGAAAGGTTGATAAGATTTCCGAACTCCATGTATTCTAAAATATAAGTTAATACGCGGAATTCATTCTTCGATATATCCAGATCAGAAAAAACACGAAAGTTAGAAGTAAAAGCAAAAATATAGGGTTGTGCAAATGATATCGATTTATCTTCTTCTGTTGCTATGACTGTAGTTGATTTTATATCTTTGTTTTGCAGCAAGTGCTTTGCGATATCAATCTTTTGTTCTGTGGTTAATGTTTCAAATAAGCGAAGTAGTTCAGTGTCATTAGTATTCATATTATTCTCTCTTATAGTTTTTATTCTGTTATTTTTAATACTATGCAGAAAAATAAAAGTCAATAGTTAAACTATAAATAAAATAGAACTTTTATTATTATGATATTGCTATATGTTAAAAAACCTATGTTCAAACATAGATCTTGCTATGTTCGAACATAGGACGGATCTATGTGCGCACATAGGTATCTGCTATGTTTGAACATAGCAAAAAAAGGTGCGAAGCCTTGATTTTATTGGGCTGGGACAGTGCTTATAATTAAATAATTAGTAAGAAGTTAAGAGAGTCCAGTTTTCCTTTACTTTTATGTGCGAGTGTTTTACGTGGGAATATGTGGTTTTCTTGATACTCATTTTCAGCGAAGTGATTGTTTCATACAATCACGAAGCGCTGCTTCCTGTTGCTAAATTCATAATCATAGTATTGTCGTAAAGAATGAAATTTACTTTTAACTTTATTAGCGGCTGTCGCCGCGATCTTTTCTGGATAAATCTATCACTAACAGGGGCAAGCCCTGTTCCAGCTATGTGATTGTTTTGGACAATCACTAAGTGCTGCTTCTTTGAATATAGTTTTCCTATACGTTTAAGAGCAAATGCTATATGTTATCGCGGTAATGCTATGTTTAAACATAGGATCAATTTTGTTATTTTTGATGGAATGATCTGGAAAAGATCTTCCCTCTATTCACTATCAATATTGAAAAATCACCTCATCAAAATAGAAATATATATTTCAGAGTTAGGGCGTAGCCGTGCGGAATGAAAACAGATTCATCGTTTTCGATAGCACATGAGCGTTAGCTCATAAGATAAATATCTTTTCAAAAGAAGATTAAAACAATACGAAAAACGTTATTGTCCAAAAGTTAAATTTGATTTTCATAAAATAAATATGGTATTAAAAAATAAAACAAAAAGGGAAATCAAAGGATGAATAATATTAAAATCATTACGCTATTTCACGCTAACAAAAACGTACCATTTATGACCTGTATGGTTAAAGACATTGAAGTAAATAAACATGGAATAAAGTTTACTCTTGAAAACGGAGATAGCATCTGTGTTAAAGACTACGATTTTTTCTTTGTGTCAGAATCAGCAACTGATAATGATATGAATCGTATGATAAATGGTTATGGGAGATTAACTGTAGAAATCAACCAAGTAAGGAAAGAAACAATAAGCTCACCAGAACCTACAACACCCAGCCTAAGACTTCTTTTACTGTTCTTAAGGAAGGTGCGATTTAATCGGTGGGGTTCAGTGGAGTCCTTATCTGTATTAGCCTTACCTTAGCTGAGCTGTA
>NZ_CBFFRJ010000177.1:0-8303 GCF_965644225.1 Phytobacter sp. V91
CCGTGTCAGTGGAGGCGCATTATAGGGAGTTATTCCGGGCTGACAAGCGCTAAATTCAAAAAACTTTTCAACCGTCTCTTTTTTGTGCAAAAGCTTGCTAAACGGCCAGTTTTTCCAGCGTTCTGAACCCATAGCGCTGCAAAACGGGCAATAAAAGTACAGTTTCTGGCGTGACGGCCATGCAATACGCTAAATTTTCATCTGCTGATTTTGCATCAGGGGCTTCATGTTCCAACAGCCAGGCGGTACGACGAGCGATGGCCGCCCCGGAATCGATAAGCCGTGTTCCTTCAGGTAACACCTGTAGAAGCTCGTGCTGCAATAAAGGAAAATGAGTGCAACCCAGAACCACCGTGTCTGGCGGTTCAGTCATCCGCAACCACGGACGCAGAATTCGCTTTAGCTCATCAAGTGGAACAGGTCTGCCATGCAGTTTCGCCTCAGCAAGTTCGACCATCTCAGCGGAACCGAGCAGTTCGATTTTGCATTCATTAGCAAAACGGGCAATCAGCTCATGAGTATATGGACGCTTAACCGTTGCACGGGTTGCCAGCACCCCTACTACGCCATTCGCCGTTAAACGAGCAGCAGGTTTGATTGCAGGCACAACGCCAACAACCGGGAAGGAGAATTTTTCGCGCAATGCGGGGAGTGAAACGGTACTGGCGGTATTACAGGCGATAACGGCGAGGGAGAGTGGGTACTGGGCCTGAACGGCGGTGACAATTTCCACAACACGTTCAACGATAAACTCTTCACTCTTCTCCCCATAAGGAAAGGCAACATTATCGAAAGTATAAATGTAATGCAGATCCGGCAGGAGATGCCGGATCTCGTCATACACCGATAACCCACCGACGCCGGAATCAAACACCAGCACGGTGGGCCGTAATTTAGAAGGTGTAGCTGCCAGACACGGTATATTCCCGTCCTGCAGTTTGGTAGCCATAAGCTGTCTCGTAGTCTTTATCGAACAGGTTAGCTATTTTACCACGAACTGTCAGGTGAGAGGTCACTGGATATGACGCAGAAAAATCAACCGTACTGTAGCTTGGCAGAACACGCTGCTCAGGATTGTAGGTTGAGGTTCTGTTGTCATAGCGCTTACCGAAGTATTCCCAGGCAAGGTTCATATCCACATCAAATACTGCCCAGTCAAGCTGATACTTGGCCTGGCGTTTAGCGCGACGCGGCAGCACTTCATTCGTTACATCATCACGCGGGTCAATATATTGCAGCGTTACACGATGCGAGAAGATGCCGGTATCCACGCTTCCCGTCCACTCCACGCCCTTAATCGTGGCAGAGTTGATGTTGTAGTAAGCGGTATTGTTATAAGTGATAAGATTATCAATCTCATAACGATACGCGGACAGGCGCCAGTCCAGCGGACCGGTCAACCCCTCTACGCCCGCTTCCCATTGTTTTGACTCTTCCGGTTTCAGATCCGGGTTTGAAGCTATCGTAAAGCGCTTCGCGCCATATTGCTGTCCAAGAGATGGCGCAAGGAAGCCGGTGCCATAGGAAACGGTCAGGCGATAGTTTTCGACAAACTCCCAGCCCGCTGCCGTCTGCCAGGTGCCGTGCCAGCCAAACTCATCATCTTTATCTTCACGACCAGAAGCCTCAAGCGTGACATCGCCAAACTGTTGCAGGCCTGACAAATAGAGACCAGTGTTGTCACGATCATAGGCGTCACGTGTCGTGGCGTTAGATGAAACCAGCCGCTCCTGCTTCCAGTCCACGCCCGCACTAACCGAACCTTTACCTACCGCAACATTGTTCGCCCACTGGATATAGCGTTGTTCCATATCATCCAGGGTCGTGCCGTCTTCGTACCGACCATAAATACTGCTGTAGTTGTAGTCTTTGCTTTTCTGATAGCTCGCCACCAGCTGCGAAGAGTAGATCCCCTGATTAAAGCTAAGGCCGGTATCCCAGCCCTGGCTGTACAGCTGACGCTCGTCTGCACTGTACTCAGGTAAAAACGGTGGGCTACCCAGATCATAATCCACATTGTTAGTAAAGCTGTACCCGCGGAAGAAGCCGTCGAAATTGTCGTTGAACTTGTGTTGCAGGCTGCCCCAGAACGTTTTGTTGCGGTAACCGTCGCGGTCTGCATCATGATCCCAGCTGGAATCCGGCTGCACGTTAAAGCCGCGGGTACTGGTGTAAGAACCTGCCGCTGTCGCAACGGTATCGCCGAAGCGCTGGCGCACCGTGCCATCAAAGGTTTGATAGCCCTTAGAGCCAATGCTCGCATTAATCTGCGACTGCTCAGTTCCCGTCCGGGTGATGACGTTAACCACACCGCCAATCGCTCCGGAACCATAAACGGTAGAACGCGGTCCACGGATATATTCAACACGCTGTACCAGCGAGAGAGGAATTTGGTTCAGTTCAGGATCGTTCGAGATACCCGAACGCGCGACCGGCACGCCGTCAATCAGCAACAACAGATGCTTTGCTTCCGTACCACGTACATAGACCGAAGCTGTCTGGCCCAGGCCGCCGTTTTGCGCAATATCAACGCCAGGCAGACGACGTAAGACATCGACCAACGAACGGGACTGCCAGCGATCGATATCCTCGCGGGTTACCACCTCCGTCGGTGCCAGTACGGTTTTTGCCGGCTGTTGAAAACGATTTGCTGTTACGACCAGAGTGTCCGGGTTACTGTCCTGCGCCCAGCCAGAAAATGCCGTGACGGAGAGAGCCGTCAGCAGCGAAGCTTTTTTAATCATTGTGTGAGCATCCACAAAATAAGAAGGATGCCGCAGGTACCATCAATAGCTCGCGATGATGGCGCCAGATGCGACGTAATTCCGGCAGGTCTTCGGGCTTGGAGGTACTACAAGATGATGACTTCCCACTTTTATACCCGTCATACTTCACGTTGTCTGTGCGTTGGCTTTACTCGGCCTATGGCCTCGCCCCTTCAGGGCCAGCGCAAGCGCTGTTCAAACTGGCATAGCCAATTTGTCCTCGCTCACCCCTGTCACTTACTACAGTAAGCTCCCGGGGATTCACTGCGTTGCCGCCTTCATCCAACCCGAACTATTTAGGGTATATATAAGCAGTGTCTGCTTTCGCTATCATCCCACCCTTCCTTACCGCTGCGCGTCAGCCCCAGATTTACACTGGATTCCCTTTTAACTTACAGAACCGGAACAAGGATGCTACATTCATAAACATATGGATGTCCAGACTGCTATGAGAGGAATCGAAAAAACATCCGCTACTGGACATCCCCTGAGCAATCCCTACAATCCCCGCGTTATTCTTAATCACTCAGGACACACAATGACACCCGAGCACCTGCCAACAGAACAGTACGAAGCGCAACTGGCCGAGAAAGTCGTGCGTCTGCAATCGATGATGGCGCCCTTCTCCGCGCCCGTGCCCGAGGTGTTCCGCTCACCGGTCAGCCATTACCGTATGCGCGCGGAATTCCGCATCTGGCATGACGGCGATGATCTGTACCACATTATTTTCGATCAGCAGACCAGGGACCGCATTCGCGTCGACAGCTTCCCGGCAGCCAGCGAACTGATTAACCAGTTGATGACCGTGCTGATGGGGAACCTGCGCGAAAATAACATCCTGCGCCACAAGCTCTTCCAGATTGATTATCTGACCACCATGAGTAACCAGGCCATTGTCACTCTGCTGTACCATAAAAAGCTGGATGACGCCTGGCGTGAAGAGGCGACCCGTCTGCGCGATGCCCTTCGGGCGCAAAATTTGAACGTGCAACTGATTGGCCGCGCCACCAAAACAAAAATCGAGCTGGACCAGGATTTTGTTGATGAGCGCCTGCCTGTTGACGGCAAAGAGATGATTTACCGCCAGGTCGAAAACAGCTTTACACAACCCAACGCGGCAATGAACGTGCAGATGCTGGAGTGGGCATTAGGTGCAACCAAAGGGTCAACCGGGGATCTGCTGGAGTTGTACTGTGGTAACGGTAACTTCTCACTGGCCCTGGCGCGTAATTTCGATCGCGTGCTGGCGACAGAAATCGCCAAACCCTCAGTGGCCGCAGCCCAGTACAACATCGCCGCTAACCACATCGATAATGTGCAAATTATCCGTATGTCGGCAGAAGAGTTCACTCAGGCGATGAACGGCGTGCGGGAGTTCAACCGTTTACAGGGTATCGATCTAAAGAGTTATCAATGCGAGACGATTTTCGTCGATCCCCCGCGCAGCGGGCTGGATAGCGAAACGGAGAAGATGGTGCAGGCGTATCCGCGCATTCTGTACATCTCCTGCAACCCGGAAACTTTATGTAAGAACCTGGAAACACTGAGCCAGACGCACAAGGTAGAGCGCCTGGCGTTGTTCGATCAATTCCCGTATACGCACCATATGGAGTGCGGTGTTTTATTGACCGCAAGGTAAAATCAACGCCGGACGGCGACGCCATGCATCCCGTCCGGCGAGTGTATTTTACTCAGATGCTTCCTGCTTGCGGTTACGCAGGCGAAAACCAATCCAGAACACCAGAATCACCGACAGTACCGCCGGGAAGAAGTTAGAACCGATGTCCGGATATTCCGCACGCACCACGGTACTGTAAAGCAGCACGCCAAGAATAAAACAGGCTGCCGCAAGCCCGGGTAACCCGACAGGCATGGTGCGATTTTGATAACGCTGATGCAGACAGTAAACCGTCAGCACCAGTGAAATAATGGGAAACACGGAGAAAGGCACAATGGAGCTAAAAATCGCTGCAAAGGTGCCATTAATGGATAAGCCAGCGATCAGCGCCAGCAACAAAGTACCTTTATCTTGACCTGATTGTTTCATTACTCATCCTTCACTCGTCGGTTTGATGCGCCACTTTTTCCTGTTCACGGCGATACCAGTAGTACGCCCCTTTGGAAATCATCCGCAGTTGCAATACCAGTCGCTCTTCTAATTGCCGGCGTTGCTCCGCGCCAACATCCAGCGCCTCAGCGCCGGCACTGAAAACAATTGTCACCATCGCCTCGGCCTGCGCTTCGGTAAAGGCACGCGGCATATGGTTTTCGAGTTCGAGATAGTCGGCGAGTTCCGCAATAAAATGCTGGATTTCCCGGGCTACCGCGGCGCGAAACGCAGCAGATGTGCCAGAACGCTCACGCAGCAATAGCTGGAAGGCATTTGGGTTATTACCGATAAATTCCATAAAAGTCGACACGGAGGTGCGGATAACGCTGCCTCCCTTGGCAATACGCTGGCGCGCCTGACGCATCAGCTGACGAAGCATCAGACCACTCTCATCAACCATCGTCAGGCCAAGCTCATCCACATCGCGGAAATGACGATAAAATGACGTCGGGGCAATCCCCGCTTCACGCGCAACCTCGCGCAGACTCAGGCTGGCGAAACTTCGCTCAGCGCTCAGCTGACTGAATGCTGCTTCCACCAGCGAACGCCGGGTTCTCTCTTTTTGTTGCGCTCTTACGCCCATCACGATGCTTGAATCCCTCCGCAGACCTGCTGGCACTATACCAGAGAATAAAACTAATCGGATTGTACTGGATTGTGAATGATTGTTTACGCGCTCTTTCTGCTTCCGCGCACGAAAAAAGCACAACGATAATTGGGTTATCCGCCCGTTGATGTTACTATTATGTTGCTTTTATGTATAAGAACAGGTAAGCCTTGCCATGCCACATTCCTACGATTACGACGCAATAGTTATAGGCTCAGGCCCGGGCGGCGAAGGTGCTGCTATGGGGCTGGTCAAACAGGGTGCCCGGATAGCGGTCATTGAGCGCTACCATAACGTGGGCGGCGGCTGCACCCACTGGGGAACAATTCCCTCCAAAGCCCTTCGCCACGCCGTCAGCCGCATTATCGAATTTAATCAAAACCCGTTATACAGTGACCACACCCGCATCCTTCGCTCCTCTTTCGCCGATATTCTGAATCATGCGGACAGCGTGATTAATCAACAAACACAGATGCGACAAGGTTTTTACGAGCGCAACCGCTGTGAAATTCTGCAGGGTGATGCCCACTTTATCGATTCCCACACGCTGGCGCTGGAATGCCCGGACGGTTCGGTTGAGACCCTGACGGCGGAAAAATTTGTTATCGCCTGCGGTTCGCGCCCGTATCATCCGGCAGACACCGACTTCGCCCATCCACGTATTTACGACAGCGACTCGATTCTGAACATGCATCATGAGCCGCGCCACGTCATCATTTACGGCGCCGGGGTGATCGGCTGTGAATATGCGTCAATTTTTCGGGGCATGAACGTCAAAGTGGACTTGATCAACACCCGCGATCGCCTGCTGGCATTCCTCGATCAGGAGATGTCCGACTCACTCTCCTACCATTTCTGGAACAGCGGCGTGGTCATCCGTCACAACGAAGAGTACGAGCAGATTGAAGGTACGGATGATGGCGTAATTATGCATCTGAAATCCGGCAAGAAAGTCAAAGCCGACTGCCTGCTCTACGCCAACGGACGCACCGGCAACACCGACAGCCTGCATCTGGAAAACATTGGCCTGGATACCGACAGCCGCGGTCAGTTAAAGGTAAACAGCATGTACCAGACCGCATTGCAGCACATCTATGCGGTAGGGGATGTGATTGGTTACCCGAGCCTGGCCTCAGCCGCTTATGATCAAGGCCGTATTGCGGCGCAGGCGATGATAAAAGGTGAAGCCACGGCGCATCTTATTGAGGATATCCCGACAGGGATCTATACCATTCCCGAGATCAGCTCCGTCGGTAAAACTGAGCAGCAGCTAACCGCAATGAAAGTGCCTTATGAGGTGGGCCGGGCGCAGTTTAAGCATCTGGCGCGCGCACAAATCGTCGGGATGAGCGTAGGTACGCTGAAGATCCTGTTTCACCGTGAAACCAAAGAGATATTGGGGATCCATTGCTTTGGCGAGCGCGCGGCCGAAATCATTCATATCGGCCAGGCGATTATGGAGCAGAAAGGTGGTGGGAACACCATCGAGTACTTTGTTAACACCACCTTTAACTACCCGACCATGGCGGAAGCCTATCGGGTAGCCGCATTAAATGGCTTAAACCGCCTGTTTTAATGCGCTGTCAAAATGGCCATCCATTGCTGCGCGGATGGCCTCAGCCAGCTGTTCATAACGATTACGCAGCGGAGAGCCAGGGCGATAGACCAGACCCACCGTGCGCTGGGGTTCCGGCTTAATGCACGGCAGATAGACAACCCCGTCACGCTTACGTTCACGCGGCACGGCCAGCGCAGGCAGCAACGTAATACCACTTCCTGCCGCCACCATGTTGCGCAATGTCTCAAGGCTGGTCGCCCTGAAATGGGTGTCTTCTTCCGCTCCTGCCTCAAAACAGAAGCCCATCGCCTGATCGCGCAGACAGTGACCGTCTTCCAGCATCAGCAGTTTTTCACCTGCCAAATCGGACATCGGGACACGATCGCGATTCGCCCATGGATGGTCAGCATAAATCGCCAGCATCATCGGCTCATCAAACAGTGGAACTTCAATAAAGGCTTCACTCTCTTTCACCAACGCAAGAATGGCGCAGTCCAGCTTACCGCTGTCCAGTTGCGCCAACAGTTGATGGGTTTGCGCCTCGTGCAGGTACATTTCCAGTTTCGGGAATGTCTGATGCAGCAAAGGGATAATATGCGGCAGCAGATAAGGTCCAACGGTGGGGATTAAACCAATATGCAGTGGGCCAGACATTGCTTCCCCCTGCTGGCTTGCCATCTCCTTGAGCACTTTGACCTCACGCAACACGGTGCGTGCCTGATCAACCAGCAACAAACCGGCCTGGGTAAACAAGACTTTACGACTGGTGCGCTCTAACAGCATTACGCCAAGTTCGTCTTCCAGTTTACGGATCTGTCCGCTCAGCGTTGGCTGGCTGACATGACAGGAATCCGCAGCACGACGAAAATGGCGATGCTCAGCTAACGCCACCAGATATTCAAGATCACGAATATTCATTATTCATCCTCCATCGCCACGATAGTTCATGGCGATAGATAGAATAGCAATGAACGATTATCCCTATCAAGCATTCTGTACAATAATTAACACAAGAAACGAAGCGGAACCCATTACCCTTGATGCCACTGTTTCTTTCTCTGAACAACTAAAGCCAACGTGAACATTTGCGGACTCCGTGTCCGCTTTTTTTTGCCTAAAAAAGCCCGCAAAGTAAAAGCCAAAAGGCAACCCTGGTTGCCTTTTATAGTGTTTGCTCCCTCTCCCCGTGGGCTGAGTGATCCCCAGTAATATGGTCAGTCATCCATGACCATATTACTGTATTCTTTCCCTAACATTTTCAGT
>NZ_CBFFRJ010000178.1:0-8254 GCF_965644225.1 Phytobacter sp. V91
CGTAGCGAGCCATAGTTCAATATGTTGTGGAAACAGACAGTTACTATAACTCAGGTGATTAAGGGACACAGCCTAATCTCACGGGTGGCGGAACCGGACGAGGTTAGCCTTACCGGCGTTACAGGAAACCGGCGCGTCTTGCGACACCCCCGCCCGGCCCACCATTGAGGTGTAGCCGTGCGCACGACACAAAAACCAGTGTCGCCTGTAACGATACTTCAGGAGGCTAATCCCGGCACCTGATTTTGCAGGTGCGGGATCACAATAGCGTCGGGTTTTAGTCGCTGAAAGGTGTTTTGCGGCAAAAGGCAATCTTCGCGATGAGTCTGGAACCCGCCTCGCAAAATAAAGCAACTCAGCACCATATTTTCAGAATGACATCAACTAAATTAGACAAAACGTTCAGGATGGTTTTTTATACTTCCAGGCAGGATTGATGATATGCATCCTAAATCAATGGTTTATATTTTTTATAAAATGTCGACCATGACACGACAAATTGCAAAATAAACAAACTTCATTTGCCGTGAGAGCAACATCTTTCTAATGTGGTTCAATATTTAATTTATTTGTCCACTCAGGAGCGACATTTGCCAAATTATTTAAACTGGCTAATACAAAATACCCTCCCCGGTCAGGTGTTGCTTCAGTCATGACTTACCCGCAACAGCATAGACCGTAAGCTCTCTTACCTCTATGCCCGGAATGGCTGGCTCAGGCGGATAGCGCACGGCTATCCGGCAGGAAAATAAAGTGGATGAAAAGCGTATTATTGTTAACACCGTTGATGCGCAGATAAAGATTGAGGTCAGCCCGGTCTGGCGCGGGCTGCTGTTGCCACCTACAGAAATGTCGGTATGTAAACAGGTGGAAATGGAATATGGTTTCACCACCATAAATGTCGTCTCGCTGGCGGATCTTTACAGCGGTAAAATCTGCACCGCGCTTGACCGCCAGCATCCACGCAATCTGTTTGACATGCTGAATATGCTGGAGAACCCGCTTAATATAGAAGGGAAAGCACATGGCTTATGATTACAGCGCCAATCTCAACCCGGAAAAAGCCCTGATCTGGCGTATTGTCCATCGGGACAATATCCCGTGGATCCTGGACAACGGCCTGCACTGTGGCAACAGCCCGGTGCAGGCTGCAAACTGGATCAATATCGGCAACCCGGAGCTTATCGACAAACGTGCCGGACATCTGGTGCCTGTCGGAACGGGCGGGACGCTGCATGACTATGTGCCGTTTTACTTTACCCCCTTCTCGCCGATGCTGATGAATATTCGCAGCGGGCGCGGCGGCATTAAGCAGCGCCCCAATGAAGAAATCGTCATTCTGGTCAGCAGCCTGCGAAGCGTGGTGTCGCAAAACGTCCCGTTCGTGTTCACCGACAGCCACGCCTACTATAACTGGGTCAACTACTACACTCGTCTGGACGACCTGAACCAGATCGACTGGCCAATATTACAGGCGCGGGATTTCCGTCGCGATCCGGACGATCCGGCTAAGTTTGAACGCTATCAGGCCGAGGCGTTAATCTGGCAGCACTGCCCAATCACACTGCTGGGCGGGATGATTTGTTACAACGATGGCGTCAAGTTACAATTAGAGCAATGGCTGTCGCAACGCAATCTGTCAATGCCCGTTCACGCACGGGCCGGGTGGTACTTCTCATGATCACATATACACAAGGCAATTTACTGGACGCACCCGTGGAAGCACTGGTGAATACGGTTAATACCGTCGGTGTCATGGGTAAAGGCATCGCGCTGATGTTCAAAGAGCGCTTCCCCGCGAATATGAAAGCCTATGCCCTCGCCTGCAAACAAAAACAGGTAATGACCGGCAAGATGTTTATTACCGAAACCAGTGAGCTGATGGGGCCGCGCTGGATTGTCAACTTCCCCACCAAACAGCACTGGCGCGCCGACTCCCGCATGGAGTGGATTGAAGATGGCTTGCAGGACTTACGTCGCTTTTTGATCGAAGAGAAAGTGCAGTCCATCGCCATTCCCCCACTGGGCGCAGGCAACGGCGGCCTGAACTGGCCGGACGTCCGGGCGCGGATTGAATCTGCGCTGGGCGACCTTCCGGGCACGGAAATCCTGATTTATGAGCCTACCGAAAAATACCAGAACGTCGCCAAGAGCACCGGAGTAAAAAAGCTCACTCCCGCCAGAGCGATGATCGCTGAACTGGTGCGCCGCTACTGGGTGCTGGGGATGGAGTGCAGCCTGCTGGAAATCCAGAAGCTGGCATGGCTGTTACAACGTGCCATTGAACAGCATCAGCAGGAAGATGTTCTGAAACTGCAGTTTGAAGCGCATTATTACGGCCCCTATGCCCCCAACCTGAACCATCTGCTTAATGCGTTGGATGGCACCTATCTGAAAGCCGAGAAACGCATCCCGGACAGCCAGCCGCTGGACGTGATCTGGTTTAACGATCGGGAAAAAGAACACGTCAACCTCTGGCTGAACAACGAAGCCAAAGAGTGGTTACCGGCGCTGGAGCAGGTCAGCCAGTTGATTGACGGTTTTGAATCGCCGTTTGGTCTGGAGCTGCTGGCGACCGTTGACTGGCTGCTGACCCGAGGAGAATGCCAGCCCACGCTGGACTCCGTGAAAGAGGGGCTGCACCAGTGGCCTGCGGGTGAACGCTGGGCCAGCCGTAAGATGAAGCTATTTGACGATAAGAATCTGCAATTTGCCATCAACCGCGTGGTGGAGTTCCATTGCTGAACATTTAGGGAGAGCGCCCTTGAGCACTATCGGCCAGCGCGAACGCGCCACACAGCAGCGTTTGATTCAGTTTTTTGTTAAGGATTTAGGATTTCGCGTTTAACAGAAATGTTGTTCGTCGCTGGCATGATGCTCTCCTCCCTGAATGACTCAATAGGTCACCGTAACCGTCACGGTATCGCTGTAGCTGCCTGCGGGTACGGCATTTTGTGAGGCATTAACGGTGGCGCTAAAGGGAATGTCCTGTGATGATCCCGTACCGGTATCGCTGTAATCACTGCTGCTGCTCCAGACGGTGCCATTGCTCCGGGTAAGTTGATATTGCAGGTAATACGTGGAGCCATCGATGGAAGATGACATCTGACGCCAGTTGCCGCTTTCCGCATTACTGCTGGCCAGATTGACGCTATAGGCCGCACTTAGCGTGCAGCGTACGCTAATGGTACCGCTGGTGCTGGAAAACCCCCCAGGCAGAGTGGCGGTACCAAAATCCACATCCGGGGCGCTGTCGATATAGCAGTAGTTGGTGACTTCCAGCGTCACGATAACGGTCGAGGTCGCAGTACCTGAGGTATAGACGCAGGCATTCGCCAAACCTACGAAGCAAATTTTGTAACTCCAGTTGATGTTGATGGTGTCGGTATAAGTCCCGGCAGGCAGATTGCTTCCGGTGGTCGTGCGCAAATAGAGCGGCAATGATCCGTCGCTGGCGTTGAACAATCCCAGCAGGCCGACCAGCGTAGTCTCAGACCAGGAAACGCTATCGCCAACACTATAGGTTGTGCTGCAGGACGAATCCTTACAGATGGAATAGGACAGATAGCTACCGCTACTGGCATTGTACAGTCGTGGCGTTGAACCAGAGGCGTTGGTTGTCGAGGCGATGGTGGCGGTGATCGTATTGGTGCTGGCAAGAGCCAGCGTGCCACCGGAACAGGTAAAACCGGAGCCAGTCTCCACCGTCTGCGCCTCGCTGGAGACGGAAAAGGAGCTTATCGACCCCATACTGGCTGTTGATGAGCTGCTGCAAGCCGCATAGCTGTCGGGCAGGAACAGCAACCCCACCAGCGCCATGATCAGGTGATACCCGTGGATGCGCCCTTTCATTGCGCTGCCTCCGTCGATGGGTGCGAACCGGCATCACAACGCAGCGGCCCAGGCTGAGCCGGGGTTGTCGTACGATCCGCAAGTGTAAAGGACTGATGACACTGACCACCGGTCAGCAGTTGAACTGACAGACTGTTTTCACGTGGCAGATTGCTCAGGAAAATCATTCCGTCGTAACCCACTACGCTGCTCTGCCCACTGTGCAGTTCTGTTGCCAGGCTGCCTAACGGCAACGGATCTCCGTGGCTGTCGACCAGCCGGAGAGTCACGCTACGAACCGTTTTCACCGGAAAAGAGACCAGCGCACCACTGCCCTCGCGTACCGCCACTTTTTTCTCGACCACCTCGGCACTGGCATCGAGTGGCAGGTTGAGGGTATCGATCTCGACCCTGGCCGGGTACCAGGCATTAACCCAGGGGATCAGCATGTAGCCCTGGCTGTCAGTCTTGCCCATCGGCCGGTTTTCATAACGCACCGGAACATCGCTGTAGCCGTCAGTACTCACCACAATAAAGCCGTCGTTAACATTATTGGTGGCAAAGAGAGCGTTACCCATATACACCAGTGAGCCTTTTAGTCCCCCCCAGTAGTTCTCTTCCCCCCTGTCGCCATAGATGCCTCCTTGCAGCGTGGCGTAAGCGGTTTTCCAGCTCATATCCGCCTGACGATACTGGCTGCTACCGGTCGAATAACCGAGGTTCCAGCCAATCCCGCCATCGCTCGGCGCGGTTTTACTCAATGCGAAACGTTGTGCGTACTCCCCGCTGGTATCGCGCTGTAACTGAGCACTGGCGCTGAGATCGCTACCGAGCGGGATGCTTATTTGCAACTGGGCGCTGTAGCCGCTCTCCCCCAGCGTTTTGTTGAGTGACAGATTGAGGCTGCTGTTGCCCCACATCGAGCGGCTGTAAGAGAGGTTAAGCAACCGGGTACGGCTGTTATCCCAGGCAAGGATGTCAAAATAACCGATACCCAGCGTGCCGCCCCCCCTGCCGAAAGGAGAAGTACTGAAGGTCGCCTGATCCGATCTGCGGCTCAGTTGCGCATGAGTACGAAAGGTCGACAGATCCTCATAGTCATGAGTGCGCTGACTGTGTTGAACGGCGATGCCAAATGCATTCGCATAGTAGGAATAACCCAGGGAGTAGCGCTGCCCCTTGCTGCCATCAATACTGTACGCATTGCTGAATGTCCCCCAATGGCCAACGGTGAGATCGCTGCCCACGCCGCTCAATGCTAAACCGTCGCTCAGTTCGCTATGAGCGGAAAGTGTCAGAGCATTGGTTAAGCCGTAGCGGTAGATAAGGCTGGATGCGCCATGGGCGTAATCCGCGTTTCTGACCCCGTAGTTGCTGCGCAGCGTGCCGAGTGAAACGTCAAAATCACTGAGGCCTTCCCGCAGCAACGTGTTGGAGACGTAAAAGGGAATATTGGTCACCACCTGGCGACCCAGCGCATCGGTGGTCACTACGGTTGCCTCGCCGCTGCCATTAATATAAGGCACATTGGTCAGGGTGAAGGGGCCTGCGTCGAGATTGTTGCTGCTGGCTTTGTAGCCGTTGATAAATAAATCGACGCTACTGGGCACCGCGGAAGTACCACTGTATTGCAGGAGCGGATACGTCACCAGGTCGGGCCGCACGCTGAAGTTACGGCTGATACGCAAGCCGCCCATTCGCACCGAGTTGCTCCACGTCAGCGAGTCGCTGACGAAATCCCCTAACTGGTAGCTTATCATCTGCTCTTCGTCGCTATAGCGCCACGAGGTGTCATACCGCAGGTAGCCGCTGTCCGCATCGCTATTATCGCCAGTGAATGTCCGTCGCCAGGTGCCGGTACTGGTCACCTGACCGTAGTCACTGAACAAGCGGGGCTCCAGCCATACGGAGAGCGTTTGCCTCCCGCTGTACGATTTAAGGTAGTAAGCGTCGTAATTGAACAACATGCCTGAATCGCTGATCGCGGGCACATAATTGAGCATGCTGGCGCTGGTGACGTTCTGCACCGGCAGCCAGTCTACGGGGACGGTGAGTTTTAGCTGCTGGTTAATACTGTCGTACTCCGCCCCGACCTGAGGTAACGCATTCACATCGATAAGCCCGCTCTTCTGCGCGCCAGGCCGGACGTGGTTGCGCGTTAAGGCACCCGCTTCCACCAGATAATGGCCGTTACGATAGAGCACCGGGATCACCTGAGTATCGACCCGACCATTGACCGACAGCATAAGGTAGTAAGTGAATGAGGACAGAGGCGCGACAGACTGGGGAGCAGCGGGAAGCGAATCGTATTCCTGAGCGTGCGCCTGGCTTGTCGCCAGTATTGCCAGCACCACTGCCCACTTGCACCATTGACGGGTTTCGTCCATGCGTCCCCCGCGGTTACCGGGCTGGCGCAATGGCGCGCGACAAAGAGCCATTCGCCAGCTTCGCGTACAGGGTTGTTCCCACCGGCACCGATTTCCCTGACGGTAACGGCCATTTCATCTCCTGACCGGGAAGGATGTAGCCCAGCAGGCCAGCATTCATTTTCAGGGCCGGGGCTTTATCCTCGGGCGTCGTTCCCCAAAAGACATTAGAGAGGCGGGCGTGCACCGCGCCCTGATTGCGAACGATCAGAGCGCCATTTTCCACCCGCCAGCTCAGAACAGGCTGGGTTGCGGGTTGCGGTTTCCGCTTTGCGCTCCGGCTTATCAGTGCGGGCTTTGGTCCACACCCCAGGACCATCAACGAATAACGGCAGCACATAGCGCATCTGCAGCGCCAGCCCCACCTGATCGCTCTTTTGCTTCACATCCGGTGAGGGCAGCTCGTCGATAATGATACGGTAGGACTCCTCCTTTCCGGCCGCCACCGGAGTAATACGCATCAGGCGCACCAGCTGGCGCTGGCCCGGCGGGATAGTCGCGAACGGCGGGCTGGCAACAACATGAGCCTGGTCGGCATAACGGTCCTGCATATTCTGTTGCTTCCATGCCAGTACCCGCAGTTGTAACGTCACACCGCTGGCACCGCGGTTTTCCAGCCACAACGGCACGCTGTTCTGATCGGCTTCAATAACCGGATACACCGGCCAGACCAGCACGGAACTGGCGGCGTAGCACAGGCTGCAAGAGGCCAGCAACAGCCCGGCTATAAAGCGCAGAAAAAATGTCATTGTCTTTATCTTCTTATTAGTAAGAGAGCGTTACGGTTACGGTATCGGTATAGGTTCCTGCTGTCGGCATATCAGCGGAGGCGAACAGCCGGGCGTAGACAGGATAGGTTTGGGTGGTGCCAGAGAAAGACGAAATACTGTAGGCCAGCGAGTCCGTTCCCCACACGGTGGAGCGAACCGAATCCTGGTAGAGCTGGTATCCCAGCGTTTGTGTGCCGGCGCTGTTTGTCATATAGCGCGCAGTACTGCTGCCGCCATTGACGCCGTAATCGAGCGCAATAGTGGCTGCGACACCCGGTGTACAGGTCACCACTATCGAGCCCGAACCCGAACTGCTGACAATATCCACATCGCCGGAAATGGACGACATCATCCCGAAATTAATCGTCCCGAAATCGGTGATGGAACTGCCGCTGCCATCACCAAACACACATCCATTCTCGATAGTTGCGGAAACGGAAAAATCTTTAGTTGTCGTTTCCGCGACAGAAATGCGGCTAAAAGCCAGCAATATAATGATGAAACCATAACGCACCAGCATGTTTCCCTCCCTGGAACAGAGTGGATATGTGTCAATAACAGTGACTGCACGTTTACCAGGAGAGAGTCGCAACGACGGTATCGGTATAAGTCCCGGATGCCGGTGCGGTATTGCTTCCCTGATCGGCAGGCAGAATTCGCCCGTAAACAGGCACATTCTGAGCAGTACCATCCGCAGTGAGGGAAACGGAGCCGTTGAGGGCAATGGTTTCAGTGCGGGCACTGTCCGAGTAGAGCCGATAAGGAATAAGAGTGGTGCCGCCGTCGCTGGAAACGTAGCGGTTAGAACCGTCGCCGTATAAGCCGCCGTCCAGCACCATGGTTGGGCTAAGCCCACTGGTGCACGTCACCGTCATCGAGCCTGAGCCCTGACTATCCGTCACTGAGGCATCGATCACGTTACTAAGGTTAGAGTAGCTACCAAAGTCCAGTGACCCCCATTGGTTAGTACTATCGGAGACGCTGCTGTTGGTAACGAGGCAACCATCGCCGATGGTCAGTGAGATCCCAAGATTGCCGGTTAAGGTACCATCTGCATAAGCAGATCCCACCAGAACCATCGCCAGCAGGCTGGTTCGTAAAGACACCGGTAGTTTCTTGTATGAATACATGGTCAAACCTCCGAAACAAGTAAAGGAAGGTGCGATTTAATCGGTGGGGTTCAGTGGAGTCCTTATCTGTATTAGCCTTACCTTAGCTGAGCTGTAT
>NZ_CBFFRJ010000179.1:0-8161 GCF_965644225.1 Phytobacter sp. V91
GGGCATCGTGAAAAATCTATGGCAAAGAAAGCCTTATGTTCTCATAACTGACGATTAAATCGCACCTTCCCTAAGTGATTTCATTGAATAAACCTCTTGCGGAGTTCCATTCATTAGATAAATGTTTTTCCCTCATGGCAATTTTTTTGAGTTGCCAGGCAATTCAGTTCTCAATTTTTCTTCTTGTGATCCTACAGATGTCACTCTTGTTATTCAGAGTGGTGAACTTTCTATTGGCAGAAAATGTAACGATGTCCTTTTAGGTATTGCTCAGGGGCCATTTATCACCGGGCTCGGTGCTGGTGTGATGAAAAGACCCACGGAATATATTTATACCACGCAAAGTATTTGCACTGGTTATTATTTGCCTTCAATACGCGTGATAACCTTGCTGGATGAAAATCATCTCTGGCGAGAAGCCTTTACCTGGCTTACCTGGTTACATCGACTGGCTGAAACACGAGACAGCCAGCTTATTGGCCGGAGCACTTACGAGCAGATACGCTCGACGCTTTTAACTATGCAGGAATGGGATGACGCATTACGCGCACGAATTGGTGTGATGTATTATATTCAGCGCCGAACGGGGATTTCCCGCTCGGTAATTGCTGAGATTCTTTCCGCGTTACGTAAAGGCAACTATATCGAAATGCATAAAGGCAAGCTGCTGAATATCAACCGCTTGCCTTATGACTATTAATCCACCCGGCTGAATTCATCTTCAGGATGCAGGGATCACAACAGGCTTATTGTTGCTCATCTCGGTAACCAGGTCGTTGACGCCATCACTCATATTAGTAAAGCGTGTTAACGGCGAACGTGTTACTACCACAAACACAGCGACATTACTTTGCGGGACCATCGCCATATAGGTAATAAAACCGCCGCCGCCGCCCGTTTTCTGGATGATGCCTGGGTGGCCATCTTTCGGTCCCATATAGACCCAGCCCATTCCCAGTGCATCTGCTTTGCCCGGAACATCCATACCAATCACTTTGGTGAGCTGACTACGCTGGTAAATCAGGGTCTGCATGCGATCGGCCTGAATATTACGGTGATAGAAATCGGATGACAGGAATTGCTGCATCCAGCGCATCATATCGCCGGGTGTTGAATAGACGCCGCCACTCCCGATTGCTGCCAGCGTATTGTTACAGGGGCTGGCTCCTTTTTCAGCAATCATCAGGCGCTTACATTGATCCGGCGATGGCGTAAAGGTGGTGTCCTTCATTCCCAGCGGGCGGGTGATCTGCTCTTCAAAGAGTTGTGGGTAAGGCTTGCCTGCGGCTTTAGCTAAAGCATCCGCCAGTAAATCAAATGCCAGGTTGGAATAGGCTGCCTGAGTGCCTGGGTTGACCTTCAGTTTTGCGCCAGACAGCCAGTTCCAGCGCTGCTGTTGGGTCGGCCAGACAAAAACATCGCGATGCGCGGCGCCTCCGGGTTGTTCACGGGGCAGGGCGCTGGTATGTGTTGCCAGGTTTAGCAAGGTAATCGGCGAGCCTTGCCATGTTGGTACGATCGCGCCTGGAGGGGCATATTTGCTCAAAGGATCGTTGAGTTTTACGACCCCTTGATCAAACATTTTTACCAGCACTTCACTGGTCATCAGTTTTGACAGCGAAGCAATACGAATAACGGAATCCAGCTGTGGGCGCACATTGCTACCCGGACGCGTTTCACCAAAACTTCTGAATACACGCTGGTTTCCATCAATGGCGACCAGCGCCATACCCGTTGCGCCGCTGCCATAAAAGATATGGTTAGCGTAGCGATCGACAATATCGGACGCAAAAGCCGGATCGGGTGACGTTTGTGCAGCATAAACAGCAGTCAGCGAGCATGCATACAGCATTGCGGAGAAAAACAAACAACGTTTCAACGAAAGCATCCGTATAAGAAAGGGAAGGATAATGCGTAGTTATACTACCTGGCGGCCCGTTGCAAAGCACCGAAAAAGACATAATTTGAGGAAATTACGTAACGATGCGTAAATATGAAGTTTTTTCCTGAGCCTGGAAGCGCAGGCAACATGTGATACCTTCTGTTTTTGCGTAGAAATCTCTGGAGGCAGGCGATGTCGGGTAAGCGAGTGGTAATGGTGGTGGATATGCAGCAAGGGGTGTTTGCTACCCCGCGTATTGCGCGTGAACGCTGTGTAGAGCAGATAAACAAGCTGACCCAGGCCGCAGATGCGGTTATTTTTATTCAGCATCAGGAAGCGGGAGGGCTGGAAGAGGGAAGTGATGGATTCCAGTTACTGCCAGAGCTTTATCAGCCCGATAACGCGTTCTATGTCACCAAAACGGCCTGCGATAGTTTCTACAAAACACGGCTGGCTGAGGTGCTTGATGAGCATGAAATATCTGCGTTTGTTATCTGCGGTTGCGCCACGGACTATTGTGTCGACACCACGATAAAAAACGGCGCCAGCCGGGGATATAGCATTACCGTCGCAGGCGATGCCCACACAACCGCCAACCGGGTCGCAGCAAAAGCCGAAACCCTTATCGCTCATTATAATGAAGTCTGGCGTACCCTTATCGTGCCGGATAATCCGGTATTCGTGAAATCCGTCGAAACAATTCTTACAGAGTGGCAGACGAACTAAGACGTTAGGTTCTGGTCTGATTCATCAGTTTTTAACATGCTGACTTCGGGTGTTTTTTTATCCGGAGTGAGCGTTGTTGTCATGTGAGCTATGCAAAAATAAGAAATCGCAGGAGAGTATTATGTTTAAGTCTTTTTTCCCAATGCCGAAATTGTTTTTTCTTTCGGCTTTTATTTGGGCCATGGTCGCCGTGGTTTTCTGGCAGGCGGGCGGTGAGAGTTTACTGCTGCGTCTGACGGGAGCCTCCGCGGAGGTGCCAATCAGCGCCTCCCGTTTCTGGTCACTTAACTTCCTGCTTTTCTATGTCTATTACGCGCTCTGTACCGGGGTTTTCGCGCTGTTCTGGTTTTATTTTTCTCCCCAGCGCTGGCAGCGATGGTCAATTTTGGGTACCGCATTAATTATCTTCGTTACCTGGTTTCAGGTTGAAGTCAGCGTCGCCATTAATGCGTGGTATGCCCCGTTTTACGATCTTATTCAGACCGCGCTCAGTGCGCCAAATAAGGTCGGTATCAGTCAACTATATAGCGAAATTGGTACCTTTTTGTGGATTGCGCTGATTGCCGTGACCGTTGCCGTACTGAGTAATTTCTTCGTCAGCCACTACGTCTTTCGCTGGCGAACGGCGATGAACGAATATTACACCGCGCACTGGGATCACCTGCGCCATATCGAAGGTGCCGCTCAGCGTGTGCAGGAAGACACCATGCGTTTTGCCACCACACTTGAAGATATGGGGGTCAGCTTTATTAATGCGGTTATGACCTTAATCGCATTTTTACCGGTGCTGGTGGCACTGTCGCCACATGTGCCAGAGCTGCCACTGGTCGGGCATATTCCCTATGGCCTGGTGATTGCAGCGATTGGCTGGTCACTGTTGGGGACATTTTTACTGGCAGCTGTCGGGATCAAGCTTCCGGGACTGGAGTTTAAGAACCAGCGCGTGGAAGCCGCTTATCGTAAAGAGCTGGTTTACGGCGAAGATGATGTGCAAAGAGCAAAGCCGAATACATTACGTGAACTCTTCTCCGCCGTTCGTCGCAACTATTTCCGCCTCTATTTCCACTATATGTATTTCAACATTGCCCGTATTTTGTATCTCCAGGTTGATGTGGTTTTTGGTCTGATCGTACTGTTCCCGACGATTGCGGCAGGCGCCATTACCTTTGGTCTGATGCGCCAGATAACCAATGTCTTTGAGCAGGTTCGCAGTTCGTTCCAGTACCTGATTGCCTCCTGGACCACGCTTGTCGAATTGATGTCTATTTATAAACGTTTGCGGAGCTTTGAACGTGAGCTGGATGGCCAGCCGGTTTCGCCAATGACGAATCACTTAAGCTAACGCAAGGAACACTATGTCCGTTTGCGCGCCGCGTCTTTTCGCGACCACAATGACTCTGCTGGCGGGATGTATTCTTGCAGGCTGTACTACCAGTAAAAGCACGAGCAGCAACCAAAATACCCGTGCGACCGACGTGCAGGAAGCCCAAAAACCGCAGGATGTGGCCAGTGTTGTCCGCCAAAAAATGCCCGCCAGCGTAAAGGATCGGGAGGGATGGGCCAGGGATCTTGCCACCACTTTTGCGAGCCAGGGCATTGATCCCACGCTGGAGAATATCTGTTCCGTACTGGCGGTGGCGCAACAGGAGTCGAATTATCAGGCCGATCCTGCTGTTGCCGGCCTGAATAAGATTGCCTGGAAAGAGATAGACCGGCGGGCGGCTAGTTTGCATATTCCGCAGATTCTGGTCCATACCGCGTTGAAAATTGAATCGCCGAATGGCAAAAGCTATAGCGATCGCCTGGATAACGTACGCACCGAAAAGCAGTTGAGTGAAATTTTTGACGATTTTATCGGCAGCGTACCTATGGGACAGAAGCTGTTCGGCGCTTATAATCCGGTACATACGGGTGGCCCCATGCAGGTTAGCGTCGCATTTGCTGAAAAGCACACCCAGGGCTACCCGTGGGCCATGCCGGGAACCGTGCGCCAGGAGGTCTTTACCCGTCGTGGATGCCTGTGGTTTGGCACTTATCATCTGCTTAACTATCCGGCTAACTACAGTGCGCCCATTTTCCGTTTTGCCGACTTTAATGCCGGCTGGTACGCCAGTCGCAATGCAGCCTTTCAGAATGCGGTGAGTAAAGCGACGGGGATTAAGCTGGCGCTGGATGGCGATCTTATTGCGTATGACAGCGATGCGGCTGGAAACACGGAACTGGCGGTGAGGAAACTGGGATCCAAACTGGCGATCGGCGATCGCGATATCCACCGCCAACTGGCGCAAGGGGACAGCATCGCGTTTGAGAAAACGGCGCTTTACCAGAGTATCTTCCAACTGGCAGAGCAGAAAACCGGTAAAAGGTTACCGCGAGAGATACTGCCTGGGATCCAACTGGAAAGCCCGAAAATTACCCGTAACCTGACGACGGCCTGGTTTGCGAAGCGGGTTGACGATCGTCGGGCGCAGTGTATGGCTGCGGGTCAATAATGGCGCCGCCAGCGAAGAAGAAGGCCAATAAAGCCTAAAATCAGGCTACCTGCTAAAAATGGCACCAGACCAAAAATGGTGCCAACGCCAAGGCCTATTTCGACCTGCGGGCGGCGGGCATCCTGGATCTGCAGCAGGTTTTCAAACAGGCCTGGCGCATGGACTAACAGATTAAGCAGTTGTGCGCCCACCCAGAAACTGAGCAGGACAAATACAGCGTAAGCAATATTTCCAGACGTGGAGGCGCCGCGCGTTTTCTTCCCCGTAAAGGGTTTCGACATTGTAAAGTCAGCCATAGAGACCTCCGGTTGGTTCTGTTTTTTGGCATGGCGTCTGTGACATAACCTCATTTTGACAGTTTGGCTAAATTGTCAACATCAGAATGGTGATAATTTCATTGCGGAATGGTTCCCTGTTGAGTAAATTTCGTGGGCACTCACACTTTCGCAATGTTTTCATTACATCACTAACATTTCAGAATTTCCGCACCCGACACAGACGCGAAAGTTGAAATGTGCGAGGATGCTTTTTTTATTTCCGGAGTTGTCATGAAGTTACCCGCGAAAATACGCCGTGACTGGCATTACTATGCGTTTGCGATTGGCCTGATTTTTATTCTTAATGGCGTGGTCGGTCTGCTGGGGTTTGAAGCCAAAGGCTGGCAGGAGTACGCCGTCGGTCTGGTAACCTGGATAATTAGCTTCTGGTTGGCTGGATTTATTATTCGCCGCCGTCCGGAGGACGATGCCGAAGCGACGGCGAAAGAGGAAGAAAAACCGTTAGATTAGCCGTTCATCGAACTTTTCAGCGCGCTGTCGGCCTGATGGCGCGCCAGAGCCAGCTCGATCAGGCGGGTGATTAAATCGCTGTAGCTGATACCGCTTGCCTGCCACAGTTTGGGATACATGCTGATATTGGTAAAGCCAGGCAGTGTGTTGATTTCGTTGATGATGACTTCATTTTCCGCAGTCAGAAAGACGTCCACACGCGCCATCCCGGCACAGCCTAACGTTTGATAAGCCTGCACGGCGATAGCACGAATCTTCGCGTTCACTTCTGGCGCAATAGCCGCCGGAACCACGACCTGCGCGCCATTATCATCAATATACTTGGTGTCATAGGCGTAAAACTCGCTGTTGAGAACGATCTCGCCGCAGGTGCTGGCTTCAGGGTTTTCATTACCCAGCACCGCACACTCTATCTCCCGACCTTTAATCCCTGTTTCGACCACCACTTTATGGTCAAACTCAAAGGCCAGAGCCACTGCCGCCGTATATTGTGCTTCACTGATGACTTTGCTCACGCCCACCGAAGAGCCCTGATTGGCAGGCTTTACAAACAACGGCAGGCCCAGTCTGGCCTGCATATCCTCGAAGCTAAAATGATGACGATTGCTGCGCGTGAGAGTGACAAAGGACGCAACGGCGAGTCCGGCATCCCGCAGCAGACGTTTGGTGACGTCTTTGTCCATACAGGCCGCAGAGCCCAGAACGTCAGAGCCGACAAACGGCAAATTCGCCATCCGCAGTAATCCCTGAAGCGTGCCATCCTCACCCTGGGTTCCATGCACAATCGGGAAAATGACATCCACCTGGGAGAACGGCGAACCGTTGTGGGCATTGATGAGTTGCTGCGTCGTCTGACCGGGGATCAGGGCCACGCTCTCAGGCGATGGATTAAGCGCAATACGCGCTGGATCGCTGGCATTTTGCAGATAATTATTCGCGTCATTGATATGCCATTGCCCCTGCTTATCGATCCCAAGTAGCAGGACTTCGAAACGCGACTTATCCATTGCATCGACGATATTCTTCGCCGATTGCAGCGACACTTCATGCTCAGCCGACTTACCACCGAACACGACCCCTACCCGCAGTTTTGCCATCACACCTTTCACTCAATCATTCAGAAAGCACATACCATATCACTTCTGCCATCCTGTTTTCAGTGATAAATAGGCGGATGTTTGAAAGGAAAAAGCCCGATCGCACACACTGTTTTTCTGTTCGTAATCGGGATGGAATCCTCTTGCTCGTCTGCTCTTAAGGCCTGGATGAGGAAGCCACCGTCAACCGGTGCTGGAACGGCGGATATGGCCGCACCGGCGTGGCGTGATGGGGCTAACCTCCGGCTATATTCCCAACGCTATGGCGCTGGTGGCGTCACAGGCGCCGAGAGAGCGCAGCGGGTGGGCGCTCAGTACGCTCTCCACGTCGCAGATAAGCGGTGTGATTGGCGGGCCGCTTCTCGGCGGCTTCCTGGCGGACCACTTTGGCCTGCGGATGGTTTTTCTGATCACCGCCATTTTGCTGGTCATCAGCTTTCTGGTTACCCTGTTTTTAATTAAAGAGGGCGCCAGGCCAAAAATCAGTAAGGCGCAGCGACTGAGCGGTAAAGCGGTATTTTCGACGCTGCCTTATCCTGGTCTGGTCATCAGCCTGTTTGTGACGACAATGGTCATTCAGCTGTGTAACGGGTCGGTGGGGCCAATTCTGGCGCTCTTTATTCAGTCGATGACGCCGGACAGCAATAACATTGCTTTTCTCAGTGGCCTGATTGCCGCCATTCCGGGTGTTTCGGCATTAATGTCCGCTCCACGACTGGGTAAACTCGGTGACCGTATTGGTACTGCCCGTATCCTGATGGCGACCCTTACCTGCGCGGTGATATTGTTCTTCGCCATGTCGTTTGTCACCTCGCCGTTACAATTAGGCGTCCTGCGTTTCCTGCTTGGATTTGCCGATGGCGCGATGCTTCCGGCGGTGCAAACTCTGCTGCTCAAATACTCCAGCGACCAGGTGACGGGGCGTATTTTCGGTTATAACCAGTCGTTTATGTATCTTGGTAATGTGGTGGGGCCGCTGATGGGCGCGTCGGTGTCTGCGATGGCGGGATTCCGCTGGGTGTTTGTTGCCACTGCGCTGGTTGTGCTGATTAATATATGGCAACTGGCCGTTGTATTACGCAAAACCAAAGTCTGATACTGCTAAGGAAGGTGCGATTTAATCGTCAGTTATGAGAACATAAGGCTTTCTTTGCCATAGATTTTTCACGATGCCCG
>NZ_CBFFRJ010000180.1:0-8091 GCF_965644225.1 Phytobacter sp. V91
CTGACTTAATTAGATCAAAGTCCCGGCCTCACGGCCAGGACTTTGTCAGCAGTCTGAACCCTCCGGACGGAGGGTTTAGCATCAGGCGGGGATAAAGTGGTATTCCGTCAGGCTGCGATACTCTTCGCCGGGCTGGAAGATACAGTCGGGCTGAGGGAAGTCAGGACGGTTCGGACTGTCAGGCAAGAATTCACTTTCCAGGGCCAGGCCCTGACAGGCGCTGTAGACAGTATTGCCACGAGCCGGCGTGCCTTCGAGATAGTTGCCGGAGTAAAACTGCAATCCCGGCGCGGTGGTGTACACCGCCATCTGCAACTGCTTATCCGCCGACCACAGCCGTGCTGCGGGCTGGGTAACATCGCCGCTGGCCTGCAGCAAAAACGCATGGTCGTAACCTTTTACCACCCGCTGATCGTCGTCGCTGAGAAACTCAAGGGAGATGGTTTTCGGCTGGCGGAAATCAAAACTGGTTAGCGCGACTTTTTTCAGCCCCCCGGTCGGGATCCCCATTTCATTCACTGGCAGATATTCATCCGCCAGCAGCTGTAGCTGGTGGTTTCGTACATCGCTCTGCTCGCCGTCAAGGTTGAAATAGGCATGATTGGTCAGGTTTAGCGGGCAGGCTTTATCGGTTGTCGCCCGGTATTCAATGGACAGGCGGTTATCGTCGCCGAGGCGATACAGCACGCTGACGCTGGCATTGCCCGGGAACCCCTGATCGCCATCAGGCGAGGTCAGGCAAAGCTGTGCCTCGCGCTCATTCTGACGCTCAATCTGCCAGCGACGTTTATCAAACCCTTGTGGGCCGCCGTGCAACTGGTGTTTACCCTGGCTTGGGGTCAGTGCGTAAGTCTGTCCATCCAGAGTGAACTGGCTATTGGCAATTCGGTTGGCATAACGGCCGACGGACGCGCCGAGAAATGCCGCCTGTTGCAGGTAATGTTCGGGCGTTGCGCACCCGAGCAAGGCTTCACGCACGCTGCCGTCTTTCATCGGCACGCGGGCGGAGAGCAGGGTGGCGCCCCAGTCCATCAGAGTAACGGTCATCCCTGCGCTATTACGCAGGGTCATCAGGCGAAAGGGCTGGCCGTCAGGCGCGACCCCGGTGGTTTCATTTAGCACTGTCCTGCCCCCTGTGAAGGTTTACAGACATAGAAGGTCTCTTTGATCCCGGTTTTCGCTTCGTACTGCGCTTCCACTGCTTCTTTCACGGTGGCAACCAGCGCCTCTGGCACCAGAGAGACGATGCAGCCGCCGAAGCCGCCGCCGGTCATACGTACGCCGCCTTTGTCGCCAATCGCGGCTTTAACAATCTCAACCAGGGTGTCGATTTGCGGAACGGTGATTTCAAAATCATCACGCATTGACGCATGAGACTCCGCCATCAGCTCGCCCATCCGTTGCAGATCGCCTTTTTCCAGCGCTGTTGCTGCTTCCACGGTGCGGGCATTTTCCGTCAGCACGTGGCGAACGCGTTTTGCCACCACCGGATCGAGCTGGTGTGCGACGGCATTGAACTGGTCGATATTGACGTCACGCAGGGCTTTTTGCTGGAAGAAGCGCGCGCCGGTTTCACACTGCTCACGGCGGGTGTTGTACTCGCTGCCAACCAGGGTGCGTTTGAAATTACTGTTGATAATAATGATCGCCACACCTTCCGGCATGGAGACCGCTTTGCTCCCCAGCGAACGGCAGTCGATCAACAGGGCGTGATCTTTTTTACCCAGCGCAGAGATCAGCTGATCCATGATGCCGCAGTTACAGCCAACAAACTGGTTCTCCGCTTCCTGACCATTAAGTGCGATTTGCGCTCCGTCCAGCGGCAGATGATAAAGCTGCTGGAAGACGGTACCGACCGCAACCTCAAGGGAGGCGGATGAGCTAAGACCTGCGCCCTGCGGCACGTTGCCGCTGATCACCATATCAGCACCCTGGAAGTTGCTGTTCCGTTTTTGCAGATGCTTCACCACGCCGCGCACATAATTGGACCACTGCTGGCTGTCATGGGCGACGATCGGCGCATCCAGAGAAAACTCATCCTGTTGATTGTCATAATCGGCGGCGATAACGCGCACGATGTTGTCCGGACGCGGAGAGCAGCTGATGACCGTCTGGTAATCAATGGCGCAAGGCAACACAAAGCCATCGTTATAGTCAGTATGTTCACCGATCAGGTTAACGCGGCCCGGAGCCTGGATGGTATGGGTGGCAGGGTAGCCAAATTTTTCAGCAAACAGAGCAAGCGTTTTTTCTTTCAGACTCATTTTTTAAACTCCAGATTCGCGAAAATGAATATCACTGACCGCACGCAGGCGCTCGGCAGCTTGTTCAGCAGTCAGGTCACGCTGCGTTTCCGCGAGCATTTCATAACCGACCATAAATTTACGTACGCTGGCTGAGCGCAGCAGCGGCGGATAAAAATGCGCATGTAGCTGCCAGTGCGTATTGTCCTGCTCAATAAAAGGTGCGCCGTGCCAGCCCATCGAGTAAGGGAAGGAGCACTGGAACAGGTTGTCGTAACGGCTGGTGAGCTTTTTCAGCGCCAGCGCCAGGTCACTACGCTGTGCTGCGGTTAAATCCGTCATGCGCAGGATATGTGTTTTGGGCAGAAGCAGAGTTTCAAACGGCCATGCCGCCCAGTAAGGGACAACGGCAATCCAGTGTTCAGTTTCAACGACGGTGCGGCTGCCGTCTTTGCTTTCACGGCTGGCATAGTCCACCAGCATCGGCGAACCGTACTGGTTGAAGTATTCCCGTTGCAGGCGGTCTTCACGCTCGGCTTCATTGGGCAGGAAGCTGTTGGCCCAAATCTGACCGTGCGGGTGCGGATTCGAGCAGCCCATAGCCGCCCCTTTGTTTTCAAACACCTGTATCCATGGGTAAAGCTTACCCAGTTCCTGGGTTTGTTCCTGCCAGGTTCGCACCACATCTTCCAGCGCGCTAAGGCTGAGCTCAGGCAGGGTTTTGCTGTGATCCGGCGAGAAGCAGATAACGCGGCTGGTGCCACGCGCGCCCTGGCTGCGCATCAGCGGATCGTCGCTTTCCGGCGCATCCGGGGTGTCAGTCATCAGCGCCGCAAAGTCGTTGGTGAAGACATAGGTGCTCGGATAATCCGGGTTTTTATCGCCGGTGACTCGGGTATTGCCCGGGCATAAAAAACAGTCCGGATCATGCGCGGGCAGGGTCTGTACTGCCGGGGTCTCCTGCGCGCCTTGCCACGGGCGTTTTGCCCGATGCGGAGAGACCAGGATCCATTGTCCCGTCAGCGGATTGTAACGGCGATGCGGATGATCGACCGGGTTAAATTGCGTCATGACACGTCCTTTCATTAATCGGCGTAACCCTGCGGGTGGCGAGACTGCCAGCGCCAGGTATCCTGAGCCATTTCGTCAAGCGTGCGGGTTACTCGCCAGTTCAGTTCGCTGTCCGCTTTGCTGGCATCGGCCCAGTAGGCCGGAAGGTCGCCGTCGCGACGTGGCGCAAAGTGATAGTTCACCGGCTTGCCGCAGGCCTTGCTGAAGGCATTGATAACGTCGAGTACGCTGCTGCCGACACCGGCTCCCAGGTTATAGGTATGCACACCGGCTTTGTTTGCCAGGGTTTCCATTGCCGCAACGTGACCATCGGCCAGATCCATCACATGGATGTAATCACGTACGCCGGTACCGTCCGCCGTCGGGTAGTCGTTACCAAACACCGCCAGCGAGTCACGACGGCCCACGGCGACCTGGGCAATGTACGGCATCAGGTTATTTGGAATACCCTGCGGATCTTCACCCATATCCCCTGATTCATGCGCTCCCACCGGGTTAAAGTAACGCAGCAGGGCGATGCTCCACTCCGGCTGAGCTTTCTGCAGGTCCGTAAGGATTTGCTCAACCATCAGCTTGCTTTTGCCATACGGGCTTTGTGGGGTACCGGTCGGGAAGCTTTCGACATAAGGGATTTTGGGCTGATCGCCGTACACGGTTGCTGATGAGCTAAAAATGAAGTTTTTGACGTTTGCCGCGCGCATGGCATTAATTAACCGCAGGGTGCCGTTAACGTTGTTATCGTAATACTCCAGCGGTTTGGCAACAGACTCGCCAACGGCTTTTAAGCCCGCGAAATGAATAACGGCTTCGATAGCGTGGTCGTGGAGAATTTCAGCCAGCAGCGCTTCGTCGCGGATATCGCCTTCAATAAAGAGCGCCGATTTTCCGCCCAGACGTTCCAGCACCGGCACAACGCTCCGCTTGCTGTTGCAGAGGTTGTCGAGAATGATAACGTCATGACCATTTTGCAGTAATTGTACGCAGGTGTGGCTTCCTATGTAACCGCTACCACCGGTAACCAGAACTTTCATTTTTCACTCCATTAGGCGTATGTTATGAACTAACAGTAGCATAACAGAGATGTCAAAACTGTGATATGTGATTAGTTTGTGGAATCGCTTACACTAATCCTGACGCAAAGATTTTAAGGCATAAAATTCATTATAAATCATATGAATAATTGGGTGAGGGTACATAAAATCTGAAAATATTTCCAGCCAGAGGCGGGAGTGAGCACTCCCGCCGTTGAAACTCAATCAAACTGATAACGCCAGCCTTCATTTTCAGCCACAAATTGCAGACGGTGAGTGATACAGTCCGGGGCATCTGCGGCGTGGTGAGAGACGAACAACAACTGCGTTTCACCTTCGCCAATAAGGACATCGACAAAACGGCGGATCAACTGGCGGTTGAGGGGATCCAGCCCCTGCAAGGGCTCATCAAGGATCAGTAGAGTCGGGTGTTTTACCAGCGCACGTACGATCAGCGCCAGACGCTGCTGGCCCCAGGAGAGACTGTGGAAAGGCGCGTCGGCGGTTCTGGCGCTAAAACCTAAGATGTCCAGCCACTGCTGCGCCAGCTTATGCTGTTTATCTGACACCGCCTGGTAGATGCCAATCGAATCAAAATAGCCTGACAGGATCACGTTACGTACGGTGGTGCTGACGCGATAATCCAGATGCAGGCTGCTGCTGACATAACCAATATGTTTTTTTATATCCCAGATGGTTTCGCCGCTGCCGCGACGGCGGCCAAACAGGGTTAAATCATTGCTGTAGCCCTGCGGATGATCGCCGGTGACCAGGCTTAAGAGTGTGGATTTTCCGGCCCCGTTCGGCCCGCTGATTTGCCAGTGTTCCCCGGGTTTTACTGTCCAGCTAAGATGGTCAATGATGGCGCGGTCATTATAAGAAACAACGCCATCTTTCAGGTCTATCAGCGGTTCATTTTTGCCCAGCAGTTCACGGGCCGGGGGAGCATCGGGTTCCGGCAGCGTCATGCCCGCCAGTTTTTCACTGTGCGCAAGCTGGGCAATCAGCGTCTGTTGCAGAAGGGCCGATTTTTCACCGGTTTCGCTCAGGGCGCAATCGGCCAGCACGCCAGCATGCTGCACGAACTCAGGGATCTCATCAAAGCGATTGAGCTCCAGCACCAGGGTGTAACCCTCGCGGTTTAACTCAGCAAGCAGGTCCGCCAGTTGCTGACGGGAGTCGACATCCAGACCATCAAAGGGTTCGTCCAGAATCAGCAGTTCGGGCTGTGACATTAATGCCTGGCAGAGCAGCGTCTTACGGGTCTCGCCGGTTGAGAGATACTTAAAGCGCCGCGTAAGCAGGGGGGTTATCCCAAAACGCGCCGCCAGTTGCTGGCAGCGCGATTCATCTTTGATCTCATCCTGAATGATATCGGCAGCGGTGCGCCCGGTGTCATCTTCCCCCGGGCTTAGCAAATCGGTGTTGTTGCGTTGCCACTCATCGCTGACCAGCTTTTGTAACTGTTCGAAAGAGAGGCGGGTCACGCGGGAGAAGCTGCCCTGACGTTCTCCTTTAAGCAGGGTTAGCTCGCCTGCCAGCGCTCTGGCGAGGGCGGATTTCCCGCTGCCGTTGGCGCCGACAAAAGCCCAGCTTTCTCCGGCGCGCAGTGTTAAATGTTCAATGGTAAGCGTGCGGGTGTCGCTAAGGCGAAACGTGCCTTGCGAAATTTGCAATGATGACATTATGTATCCCATTTTTTGCAGCGATAACCACAGGGATACGTCCTGAAGGCAAACTTGTCAATCCGCTCAGCACAAGGTGGCAAGAATAACCTTATCGGCATTAAAATATGCGGTGACTTCGCTGCCTGTCGTGAGATCTTGCGCCTCTGGCAGCGGAACAGTAGCGCAAAGCTGTTGACCATCAGGCAACGCCATCAGGACTTCGCACTGCAGCTCGCCGCGTTCAATATGGCTGATACGGCCACGCAACTGATTATCCGCTTCATGTGCCAGGCGTTCATCCGGGGAGATGCTGACCCAGGGGGCTTTCAGTAATACCAGCACTTCTTTGCCCTCGGTGAGATCCAGCCGTTGTGCGCTTTGGGCCGTTATCGCGGCTTTGAGGGTGGTTTCACCGTCAGCCAGTAACACGTCCACATGCTGCTGCACAAGCTGCTGGTCAAGGGCGGTAACGGTACCAAACCATTGATTACGGGCGCTGGTTTGCAGTGAAAAGCGTGAAATGGCCGCCAGCAGACTGTTTAACGGCATGGCGTCGTCATCGCTGAGCACATCGAAGGCTTTTTGCTGGATCTGGCCGAGCAACTCATAAAGCTGGATCAAGCGTAAGCCGTAGCGGGTTACCACCGCGCCGCCGCCGCCTTTACCGCCGGTCGCACGGTCAACCAGCGAATGCTCGCTAAGCTGGTTCATCTCATTGATGGCATCCCAGGCGCTTTTATAGCTAATGCCCGCGTTTTTGGCGCCCTGACTAATTGAACCGGTTTGTTCTATTTGTTTTAACAGGGCAATACGTCGCGGATCGGCGAACAGTCGTTGCTGGAGTTTGAGGGTAAGAAGAATTTCAGCCTGCATAGTGTAGCGTCCTGACGTAAAAGGCCTATTTTGGCGTAATTCGTTGCCAGTGCAATGACCGTCGCACAAAAGGAACATGATTTTCAGCGATATCGGGGTAGAATAGCCCATTCACAATATCTGGAGTCGACCATGTTAGAGTTGTTGAAGAGTCTGGTTTTCGCCGTGATCATGGTCCCTGTGGTGATGGCTATCATCCTGGGGCTGATTTATGGCCTGGGTGAAATATTTAACGTTTTTTCCGGCATCGGTCATCGCGATCGTTCCGCACAGCGCCGCTGATTTTCAGTAAACGCCCGCATCTGCGGGCGTTTTGCTATTCAAGTCCCTGCCACAGAGAACGATTACGGATTTTCCTTCCTTTTCCATTGCATCATCGTTTCTATAAGTAACGCGAAGTTCTCCATCTCTCCAGTCTTATCAGACTCAGGGCAGAGAGTTAACCCATCGTATTTCGGTATGCTATCTGGTTATTAATGGTAACGGTAATGCGAATATATATCATTATCATTTGTAATGACCTTTATTTCGTTGCAAAATGCCGGATGGAATATTACCTATAATAAAGATGAATGGAGTCAATATGTTAAAAAAAGCATTACTTCCTCTTCTGGCTACAGCTGCATCAGCAAGCGCCATTGCCGTGGAAAATGATGATGTTATGGTGGTAACAGCATCGGGTTATGAACAGAAATTACGTGAAGCCGCTGCCAGTATTTCTGTTATCAGTCAGGAAGAATTAAGCCGCCGGAGTTACACCGATCTGGCTTCTGCACTCAGCGATGTGGAAGGGGGCGATGTTAACAGCTCAACCGGTAAAACAGGGGGACTGGATATCAGAATTCGCGGAATGTCCAGTAGCTATACCCTTATTCTGGTAGACGGTATTCGTCAAAATGGAACGTCAGATGTTACACCAAATGGTTTTGGCGCCATGAATACCAGTTTTATGCCTCCGTTATCTGCAATTGAAAGAATAGAAGTTATTCGCGGCCCGATGTCCACATTATATGGTTCTGATGCAATGGGCGGGGTCGTCAATATTATTACTAAAAAAGTTGCAAATGAATGGAGCAGCAGTGCCACGCTGGAGCATACTTTTCAGGAAAATACCGCTTACGGAGACAGTTCTAAGGAAGGTGCGATTTAATCGGTGGGGTTCAGTGGAGTCCTTATCTGTATTAGCCTTACCTTAGCTGAGCTGTA
>NZ_CBFFRJ010000181.1:0-8058 GCF_965644225.1 Phytobacter sp. V91
GCCGAGGGCGGTTAAGATATCAAAAACCCGTTATCCGGTGAAACGCAGTGCCGCTCCGCTTAAGTGAACGGCATTATGCACGATGGCAGGGCTTTTTTATCAGGCGTTCGCCGCAGGTTTGCGCGGGCGAGGACGGCGCGGTTTATCCCCGGCCGGTTTGCTATCCTGGGAACGGGCCGGTTTTGCTCCGGACTTTGGCGCACCGCCGTCATTGCGACGCGGCTGCTGCTGACCACGACCGCCGCCGCCCTGACCGCGTCCACCGCGACCCTGGCTCTGACGACCGTTAACAATCGGCTCAGCCTTAATCGACGGATCCGGCTCGTAGCCCGGCAGAGCAATACGCGGGATCTCTTTTTTCAGCAGGCGCTCGATATCGCGCAACAGCTTAAGTTCATCCACGCAGACCAGCGATAATGCCTCGCCCGTTGCCGCAGCACGACCGGTACGACCAATACGGTGGACGTAATCTTCCGGCACATTAGGCAACTCGTAGTTCACCACATGCGGCAACTCTTCAATATCCAGACCACGGGCCGCAATGTCGGTTGCCACCAGCACGCGAATATCACCGGATTTAAAGTCAGCAAGCGCACGGGTACGCGCACCCTGGCTCTTGTTACCATGAATAGCGGCGCTGCGAATACCGTCTTTATTCAGTTGCTCAGCAAGGTGGTTTGCACCGTGTTTGGTACGGGTAAACACCAGCACCTGCTGCCAGTTGCCTTCGCCAATCATCTGGGAGAGCAGTTCGCGTTTACGCTTTTTGTCCACCATGTGTACATGCTGAGTCACCTGCTCGGACGCGGTGTTACGGCGCGCCACTTCAATTTCCAGCGGGTTGTGCAGCAGTTTTTCCGCCAGGCCTTTGATGTCATCCGAGAAGGTCGCGGAGAACAACAGGTTCTGACGGCGGGCTGGCAATTTCGCCAGCACACGGCGAATATCATGAATAAAGCCCATATCCAGCATACGATCGGCTTCGTCGAGCACCAGAATTTCGACATTGTCCAGCTTCACCGCATTCTGGTGTTCCAGATCCAGCAAACGACCCGGCGTTGCCACCAGAACATCCACGCCGCTGCGCAGTTTCATCATTTGCGGGTTAATGCTGACGCCACCGAAAACCACCAGCGAGCGCAAATTCAGATATTTGCTGTATTCGCGTACGTTTTCACCGATCTGAGCGGCAAGCTCGCGGGTCGGCGTCAGGATCAGCGCGCGAACCGGGCGACGGCCCTTCGCATGCGCTTCTTTCTGCACCAGGCGCTGCAACAACGGCAGGGTAAAACCTGCCGTTTTACCGGTACCGGTCTGGGCGCTGGCCATCAGGTCGCGACCGTCCAGAACCGCAGGGATCGCCTGCTGCTGAATAGGGGTTGGCTCACGGTAACCCAGCTCTTCAACTGCACGCAGGATTTCCGGATTCAGGCCAAGGGAATCAAATGACATAACAACTCCGCACCGCCCCGACCTTATCTGGTGTAGTTTTCGAGGAGATAATAATGTGACTAATGACAAAAACCACAATGCCATGAAGCGGCGGAGTGTAACAGCTTTTGTGATGCAGCGCATAAAATACTGCTGAGCCGTTCTTTGAAGCGATAATTATCCCCTTATCCACATCAACAAACCGCGCAGCGTAACTGGACAAGACGAAAAATTAACCATAAAATTAATCAATCGATTGATTAACTTTATGTGTCCCCTCACGATGAGTTCAACAACCAGCAAAGGCGAACAAGCCCGAAACCAGTTAATCGCCGCCGCGCTCGCACAGTTTGGCGAATACGGTCTGCATGCCACGACGCGCGATATCGCCGCCCAGGCCGGACAAAACATTGCCGCCATTCCTTACTATTTTGGCTCAAAAGAGGACCTGTATCTTGCCTGCGCCCAGTGGATTGCCGATTTTATTGGCGAACAGTTTCGCGCTTACGTCCAGGCGGCGGAAGCCCTGCTTGGGGAGACCGAACCGGATAAAGCCGCAGTGCGTGAACTTATCCATCAGGCCTGCCGCAACATGGTCATGTTGCTGACCCACGACGATACCCTCAACCTGAGTAAATTTATCTCCCGCGAACAACTCTCCCCGACCCATGCCTATCAGTTAGTCCATGATCAGGTGATCGCCCCGATGCACGGCCTTCTTACCCGCCTGATTGCGGCGTATACCGGATGCGACGCCAGCGATACGCGCACCATAGTGCATACCCATGCGCTGCTCGGCGAGATCCTCGCCTTTCGCCTCGGGCGTGAAACCATTTTGCTGCGCACCGGATGGGCGCATTTTGATAATCAAACAACCGATCTGATCTACCAGGTCATCACCTGCCATATCGATCTTATTCTTAACGGATTAACAAGGAGCGAAGCCTGATGAAAAAGCCTGTCGTGGTGGTGTTAATAGTCGTTATCCTGCTGGCGGCCCTTGGCGGCGGCTGGATGTGGTATCAGAGTCGGCAGGAGAACACCCTGACGCTGTATGGCAACGTTGATATTCGTACGGTGAATTTGAGTTTCCGGGTCGGCGGGCGTCTCGCCTCTCTGGCAGTGGATGAAGGCGATGCGATCGCCACCGGGCAGACGCTTGGCAATATTGATAAAGCCCCCTATGAGAACGCCCTGCTCCAGGCCAAAGCCAATGTCTCCACCGCTGAGGCGAAATATGAACTGGTAAACGCCGGCTATCGCGATGAAGAGATTGCCCAGACGGCAGCGGCGGTAAAACAGGCGCAGGCGGCATTCGACTACGCGCAGAACTTTTATCAGCGCCAGCTTGGGTTGTGGAAAAGCCGCACCGTCTCAGCCAACGATCTGGAGAACGCCCGCTCCTCCCGCGATCAGGCTCAGGCTTCGCTGAAATCAGCCCAGGATAAGCTCAGCCAGTACCGCACCGGTAATCGTCCCCAGGAAATAGCTCAGGCCAGAGCCAGTCTGGAACAGGCGCAGGCACAACTCGCCCAGGCGCAGCTGGATTTACAGGATACCGTACTTGTCGCCCCATCCGATGGCACCCTGCTCACCCGCGCCGTGGAGCCTGGCAGTATGCTGAGCGCCGGAAGCACCGTCCTTACCCTGTCACTCACCAGCCCAGTTTGGGTGCGCGCTTATGTCAACGAAGTCAACCTGCACCAGGCCGTACCCGGTAAAGCGGTATTGCTGACGGTCGACGGACGCCCTGACAAGCCGTATCACGGCAAAATTGGCTTTGTCTCCCCGACCGCTGAATTCACGCCCAAAACCGTCGAGACGCCGGATTTACGCACCGATCTGGTCTATCGCCTGCGCATCATCGTCACCGATGCCGACGAGGCGCTGCGCCAGGGAATGCCGGTCACCATCAGTTTCGCCAATGGAGCTAATAATGAGTGATGCGGTAATCCGCCTGTCCGGGCTGATGAAATGCTTTGCCGGCATGGATAAACCGGCGGTGGCGCATCTGGATTGTACCGTGCATGCCGGTTATGTGACCAGGCTGGTCGGGCCGGACGGCGCCGGGAAAACCACCCTGATGCGCATGCTCGCCGGACTGATGAAGCCGGATGAAGGCCAGGCCGAGGTGACAGGTTTCGATCCCATCGCCAATAACAGAGAGCTGCATGCCGTGCTCGGCTATATGCCGCAAAAATTTGGCCTGTATGAAGATCTCACGGTGATGGAAAACCTCACGCTGTATGCCGATTTACGCAGCGTCACCGGGGAACAGCGTCGGGAGACCTTCGCGCGTCTGCTGGCGTTCACCTCGCTTGCGCCCTTCACCGGGCGACTTGCCGGCAAACTATCCGGCGGCATGAAACAAAAACTGGGGCTGGCCTGTACGCTGGTCGGCAAACCCAAAGTACTGCTGCTCGACGAGCCAGGCGTTGGCGTCGACCCCATCTCACGGCGTGAACTGTGGCAGATGGTGCATAGCCTTGCCGACGACGGCATGTTGATTTTGTGGAGCACCTCGTACCTGGACGAAGCCGAGCAGTGTCGCGACGTGCTGCTGATGAACGAAGGTGAACTGCTGTATCAGGGCGAGCCGCGCGCGCTGACGCAAACCATGGCCGGACGCAGTTTTCTCGTCAGCAGCCCGCAGGAAAACAACCGCCAGCTACTGCAAAGGCTGCTGAAATTACCCCAGGTCAGTGACGGTATGATTCAGGGTAAATCGGTGCGCGCTATCCTCAAAAAAGAGGCCACGCCTGCCGCCTTAAAAGAGGCGTCACGGCTCGATACCCTGCACATCGAAGAAACCGCTCCCCGTTTTGAGGATGCCTTTATCGATCTGCTGGGCGGGGCGGCTTTTACCCAGTCGCCGCTGGGCGAAATTCTGCACACGGTTGAAGGAACCCCCGATGAAACGGTGATTGAAGCGCGGCAACTGACGAAAAAGTTCGGCGATTTTGCCGCGACCGACCATGTGGATTTTGCCGTCAAACGGGGCGAGATTTTTGGCCTGCTCGGCCCTAACGGCGCCGGCAAATCGACCACCTTTAAGATGATGTGCGGTCTGCTGGTGCCGACCTCCGGCAAAGCGCTGGTGCTGAATATGGATTTAAAAACCAGTTCCGGGCAGGCACGCCAGCATCTTGGGTATATGGCGCAAAAATTCTCGCTGTATGGCAACCTGACGGTCACGCAGAATCTGCGATTTTTCTCCGGTGTTTACGGCCTGCGCGGCCGCGCGCAACAGGAAAAAATCTCGCGTATGGTTGCGGCATTTGGCCTGAAAGCGATTGCCGACCAGGCCACCGATGCCCTGCCGCTGGGCTTTAAACAACGACTGGCGCTGGCCTGCGCGCTGATGCATGAGCCGGATATTCTTTTTCTCGACGAACCCACGTCCGGCGTCGATCCCCTTACCCGCCGCGAATTCTGGCTGCATATCAACAGCATGGTGGAAAAAGGGGTGACGGTGATGGTCACCACCCATTTTATGGATGAAGCGGAGTATTGCGATCGTATCGGGCTGGTTTATCGCGGCAAGCTTATCGCCCACGGGACGCCGGATGATCTAAAGGCGCAAACCGCCGATGCGCAGCATGCCGATCCCACTATGGAGCATGCGTTTATCACGCTTATCAATAACTGGGATAAGGAGCATAAGGATGCGCCGTAACTCTCTATCTCTGCGCCGCGTGCGCGCCCTGTGCGTCAAAGAAACGCGCCAGATTGTGCGCGATCCCAGTAGCTGGCTGATTGCCGTAGTGATCCCACTGATGTTGCTGTTTATCTTTGGCTACGGCATCAATCTTGACTCCAGTAAGCTGCGGGTCGGCATTTTGCTGGAGCAACAGAGTGACGAGGCGCTCGATTTTACCCATACCCTGAGCGGCTCGCCTTATATCGATGCCACTGTCAGCGATAACCGCCAGCAGCTTATTCAGATGATGCAGGCCGGGCGTATTCGCGGGCTGGTGATTGTGCCGGTTAATTTCGCCCAGCAGATGGCAAGACCCGGTGAAGATGCGCCCCTGCAGGTCATTACCGATGGCAGCGAACCCAATACCGCTAACTTTGTTCAGGGCTACGTACAGGGAGTCTGGCAAATCTGGCAGCAACAGCGGGCGGAAGATCGGGGAGAAAGCTTTGAGCCGCTGATCGAGGTGCAGATGCGCTACTGGTTTAACCCGGCGGCCATCAGCCAGCATTTTATTATTCCAGGGGCGGTGACCATTATCATGACGGTAATCGGCGCCATCCTCACCTCGCTGGTGGTCGCCCGCGAATGGGAGCGCGGCACCATGGAAGCGCTGCTCTCCACCGAAGTCACCCGCAGCGAACTGCTGCTGTGTAAACTTATCCCTTATTACTTCCTCGGCATGCTGGCAATGCTGCTCTGCATGCTGGTGTCGGTGTTTATTCTCGGCGTGCCTTATCGCGGATCGCTGGTGATTTTGTTCTTTATCACCAGCCTGTTTTTGCTCAGTACCCTGGGGATGGGGCTGCTGATTTCCACCATCACCCGTAATCAGTTCAACGTGTAGCGCGGCGATTTTTTCCGCATTAAAAAGCGATTTTTTCCGCATTAAAAATGCCGGCTTAAAATGCCGGCTTATGCACAATGCAAAATAAATCACCGATAAATTCAGGACTACAAACCAAATCGAGGACCAAAGGTTTCTTTAAGCCAGCGTTGATTCGCGATTATCCCTGTACCTCCAAGGTCCTGATTGAATACGAGTACCACACTAACGGCTGATATTCCTAAGAACTCCGTATCAGAGTGAGTGGTCCCAATTCGTAAGGTATGCACTGTTTCGACCCGACGAGGGTTTGTGGACGTTCCCGAATAAAAAGCAGAAACGTTAGCGTCAGTCGTAGGGTTGTAGTATGCAGCGCCAGCTTCTTTCCCGGCAATTGGCTGAATCAGTCCATATGAGATGATTAAGTCATCAACAGACAACCCTGAGGTCACGAGGTTTACTTGTGGTGGGGTTGACATTGCAAAATCGGAAAACTGTGAAATCCGAACATTGCCAGCACTTGCATAAGCCCTGAGGGTATCACCTTGTGCAATATTTGCGGTGGTTTCGTCTTTTTTGTAATTGGATAGCACAACCCCACTTTGCGCAGTGGTAGACACTGCCGGTAGTGAAATGCCAATCACTGCAAGGCTTTCAGTGGATGGTAATCCGGTATCGTAATAATTACTGTGGTCCAGTGTGGTATAAGTTGCACCAACCACCGGATTACCAATGCGCGTCAGGGGTAGCTCCGCGTTTGCATAATTAATGAGTGGGCTAACTGTCTGGTTTGAAAGGAAGTAAGCCCCAACCATACCCGTTTTGAATGGGAGGTCATCAAAGATCCTTTCAACGACGAATTCAGAAATATTTCGGTAATCACGAGGAGGAAGAGACACTCCAAGATTAATCGCAGGCATCGTAACAACCTCTTTTTAAAGTAAAAACTCTTTGCATGCCAAGTGAGTCAGATAATTGGCACCAATATTTGTCAAATGCAAATTGTCCCAATACATACCAGCATCACGGGCTTTGGACCATGCAGGCATAAATGCACGAAAATCGAACCATTCAGTTTCATATTTTTTTGCAACCCGAATAGTGGCGTCACGGATGTCAGTCATTGGGATAACGTAGCCGCTGTTTCCCTGTGAAGGGATAACCAGCACAATCGCCATATCGGGACATGCTGTTTTCCAGGCATTTACCCATGCATCAAGGGAAGATTCGAAGAGAGCAAGGCCACCGGAACGCCTTGCATCGTTGGTTCCAATGCACATAAAAAGCACATCGAGATCAAGTTGCTGAGCTGTATACTCGATATAGGGTAAGACTTTCAGATAGCCATCAGCAGTAATCCCTCCGTTACCTAGCTTATTGACTTCAATACCGTTACCACTTCCTTTTGCAACCAGATTTAACAGGCTGACAACACCAGTATTTACCGATGTGTCAATTTCTATCATATGAGGGGACAGCGCCAGACCATCTATGGCAACAGTTTTGGGAGTGTTAGTTCCGGCACCTGTTACAGTTATCCATTCCCCGCCATCAATTCGATAGCGGAACGCACCAGAAACATCCCAATAATTGATCGAGATAGATGTTGCCGTAAGATTACTGTAACTCAGTTGCCCAGCCGTTCCTGATGTGAAAATTGCCATCCCATCAGGACCGCATCCATATAGAGGGGCGCTAGTTGTGGCTGATGCGTCATATGATGACCAGCCTGATTTTGCCATAACGATACCGCGCATTTGCTGGCCTGTGGCAGCTGCTGGCCCACCCCCATCAATCCCAAACTGCAGTAATCCATCTCCCGCTTTACTGTATTCGGCAGCAAGGATATCCAACATGGCTTGAGGCAAATCGGGCCATTCAGTCCAGCTGTCACCTGTCCAGCCAGCCTTACAGTAAGAAGATACAGACTGATTCAGCTTTGACCGCTTGGCAGACCAGCGCCATAGAGAAGCGCCACTGGAGAAGGGTTTATCTTCTTTCTGGAAATTCAGATTTTCCTGTAAAAAACTTAAGGAAGGTGCGATTTAATCGTCAGTTATGAGAACATAAGGCTTTCTTTGCCATAGATTTTTCACGATGCCCG